>NZ_CAWQAF010000012.1:0-84952 GCF_963892745.1 Yersinia sp. Marseille-Q3913
TCATAAAAAACTGCACCTTACTTTGTTGAGTGTCCAACATTTGGGGTGCAGTTCACTTGCGATCTCCCGGCTTTTTTATTTGTGACGATCAGGACTCTTCCGTCAGAACAACTCGTGGGTCTGACCATTATCCATCAGTGTCGTCCCCGCCTCATGTACCGAATACTCAGTAGGTTGAGTGCCTTCGATAAAGAACTCTGGGCGGCTACCTGGCCCACCAGTAGAGAGCTTACCGGTTTGCTTATCAATCACTACGCTGACGATACCCGGTGGTGGTGCGACAGGTTTTTCCGGCAAGCCCTCCAGAGCCGCCTTCATAAAGTCATTCCATGCTGGCTGAGCTGTCTTCGCCCCACCTTCAGCCCCGGCTATCTGATCTGGGATTGCGCCTGATGCCGAGCTGCGACCTAAATCGCGACGATGGTCATCAAAGCCAATCCAGACTGACGTCACGGTATCCGGGCCATAGCCAGAGAACCAGGCATCTTTCGAGTTATTGGTGGTGCCGGTTTTGCCGCCAATATCTTTGCGCTTCAAATCACGCCCAGCCCGCCAGCCCGTCCCCATCCAGCCCGGTTCCCCGAAGATGTTGGAGTTCAGTGCATCGCGGATAAGGAACGCCAGCGGGGTGCTTATCACATGTGGTGCATATTGCTCATCGCTATTGAGTTTTGCCTGCGCAGGGGTGACTTGTTCCAGCTCCGGCATTGGCACATTGCTGGCGCTGTTGGTCTGTGATGTGGCGACATTTTCGATGTTATCGTCCGACAGCACCACCGAGCGTTGAGTGTCGCCATAAATGACCGGTAAGTTGCACTCTTGGCAGACAATTTTGGGTTTTGTCTCAAACAGCACATTACCGACATCATCGGTGATTTTGGTGATGAAATAGGGGTCAACCAGATAACCGCCATTTGCCAGCACCGCGTAACCACGGACTAACTGCAATGGTGTGAACGAAGCTGAACCCAATGCCAGTGACTCCGAATGCACGATATTTTGTGCTGGGAAACCAAAGCGTTGCAGGTATTCAGCGGCATAATCCACACCCATCGCGCGCATTGCTCGCACCATCACCACGTTTTTTGACTGACCTAAACCTTGGCGCAAACGAATTGGGCCATCGTAAGTCGGTGGTGAGTTTTTTGGCCGCCAGTCAGTACCGGCACCAGCATCCCAACGGGTAATGGGCAAGTCGTTGAGGATGGTTGCCAGTGTCAGCCCTTTATCCATCGCGGCGGTATACAGGAAAGGCTTAATATTCGAACCCACCTGACGCAGCGCCTGGGTAGCACGGTTGAATTTACTTTGGTTAAAGTCAAAACCCCCCACCAACGCTTTAATCGCGCCATTATTCGGGTCGATAGAAACCAGGGCTGAATTGACGTCCGGCACCTGCGCCAGCCACCAGTTATCCTCGACTTTTCTGACCCAAATCTGCTGACCCGGTTGCACCACATCTGTGACTTTTTTCGGTGTTGGCCCCTGAGCGTTATCCGATTTAAACGCACGCGCCCAGCGCATACCAGACATCGGCAAGGTCACGTTAGTGCCATCTGCCAGCATGGCCATGGCTTGTGCTGCATTGGCTTCAGTCACGACCGCCGGCAGCAGCGGGCCATAGACCGGCAGCGTTTTCAGCGAATCAATAATCTGCTCACGGCTCCACGCACTTTCACCCACCTTCCACAACACATTGGATGGGCCGCGATAGCCATGACGCATGTCATAAGCCAGCACATTGGCGCGTAAGGAGTCAACCGCCGCCAACTGGAGCTTTCTGGTGATGGTGGTATAGACCTGATAACCGTCGGTATAGGCATTCTCACCGTAACGTTTAATCATCTCCTGACGCACCATTTCAGACAGATAAGGCGCTGAGAAGGCAATTTGTGGAGCATGATAGTTGGCGACCAGATCTTCACTGCGCGCCTGATCGTACTGTGCTTGGGTGATGTACTTCTCATCTAGCATACGCGACAGCACGACGTTTCGGCGCGCGACCGCTCTCTCGTGTGAATAGAGTGGGTTGAAGGTTGACGGCGCTTTTGGCAAACCAGCAATCATCGCCATCTGGCTGAGGGTCAACTCGTTGACTTCTTTACCGAAATAGACCTGTGCCGCCGCCCCGACGCCATAGGCACGGTAGCCGAGATAAATCTTGTTCAGATACAGCTCAAGAATTTCATCCTTGCTCAATAACTGTTCAATACGAATGGCCAGAAATGCTTCCTTGATTTTACGCATCAAGGTCCGCTCTGGGCTTAAGAAAAAGTTTCGCGCCAATTGTTGGGTAATGGTACTTGCCCCTTGTGAGGCGCGACCAGAAACCATGGCAACTGAGGCAGCACGTAGGATACCCACCGGGTCCACACCGTGATGCTCATAGAATCGGCTATCTTCCGTCGCAATAAACGCGTGCACCATTTCTGGTGGGATCTGTTTTAGTGTCAACGGGATACGGCGTTTCTCACCGTATTGGGCGATCAATTCGCCTTCGGCGCTATACACCAGCATAGGTGTTTGCAGCCGGACATCTTTCAGCGTGGCAACGTCGGGTAGCTGAGGCTCAATATATTTGTAGAGACCAAATATCGAGGCTGCTCCCAGTAAAATGCAACACACTGCAAGGATCAAAAAATACTTTACGAACTTCACCTGAGATTTCCCATTCAATGTCAATTGGGCAGTTTATAAACAACCGCGCCGTAGTATAAAGGCAAGCCCTTAACATGGATACGTTCTTTTATTCTCTCGACATGGAGGTCGACAAAGATGTACACACAATATTGGCAGGTTGGGCTGGATATTCAAATGGAGGCCATACGCGCCTTGGCAGTCGTCAGGCGTCGCCATGGCTGGCAACTGCGCTACTGGTGGCATCACTCCTTACCTGCTGGCACGTTGCGCGACGGTATTTTACAACAGCCAGATATCGTTAGCGACAAACTCAAATTATTGCGAAAACAATTACCAAGACATATTTCATTACGTATTGCACTGCCCGCACAGCGGATATTGCAACATACGATGGCTGCACCGGACCGACGTCTGCGCGAACCCGAATGTGCGGGGTATATCAATGCGGCGGCCTGCCGGGCATTCCCGCTAAGCAGTCAGGAGTTGGCGCTGGATTATCGCACTACCTCCCCATCCGACAGTGAGCTATTGATTACCGCGGCCCGCCAGTCAGAAATTCAGCAATGGCAAACATGCTTACGCCAGGCTGGCTTGCCATCACATATCATTGATATCACGCCCTGCGCTTTGCGCTATATGGCAGCAGCGGCAGGGTTATCTGGACCATATTGGTTGATTCATCGCCTGGCGAATGAGTGGCTGTGGGTCTCTTCCAGTGAGATGCCGTTTGAGTTCGGCGCGGTAACCATTGACGCCGATGATGATATGCCGGAAGGCCACGGCTCTAATGCAACAGAATCACGTTCGGCATTGGTGGCACAGCTTCAGACTCGCTATCCCGAACTGGGTACGACCCCGATGAGAGTCTACTACAGCAGCACGATGGATGAGCCGCCGCCTGAAAACACTACCCACTGGTCACCCTTCGCGGCGTTTACCCAGTATCAACCGCCACTCCCCCCCTTACCTGCCGCCTACATTCTGGCCGGAGGGCTGGCACTACGCCCAGTGGACTATTGATGTATCAGGTTAATTTTTCATTATGGCGCACAGAACGGCTGCTCGCCCGCTACCGTTTTTGGCGTAATGCGGGTTTGTGCCAGTGCTCACTGTTGGTCATCACACTGGTGTTCACGTTGATGCAATCCCATGGGGTGCAGACCCGCCAGCAAGGCAGTTTGGTTGAGCTAACACAGCAACAGGGGGCATTAATCCAGCATCATCAAGAGGTGCAACGCGCCATGGTGCAGTTGCAGCAAACAGAACAGCGCGTTCAGATTTACCGTCAGGTGCATCAATCTGCCCGTCGATACGCCACATTATTGCAGCAGCTATCACAGCAAATCCCAGATAGCTGTTGGTTGGTCAGCTTAATGCCACAAGGCGACAGGGTGGTCTTAGAGGCGATTAGCCAGGAATATGCCGCAATTAACAGCTTTTTAGTGCAATTAGGCCGTCAATCTCTCCTCGCGAATGTGCGCTTACAAAAAATTGCTCAGCAGGATGACGGTAATTTTCGTTTTGCGGTTTGGGCTGATTGGCAAAGCGGGGAGGCGAACCATGAATAACTCATTACAACGTTGGTTGGATAGGCCGGGTTGGCAGCTCTGCTTATGGCAATGGGGCATTCTGGGGCTACTTGGTGCAGCGGCTTATGGCATGTTATTACGCCCTGCATGGCAACAGCAGCATCTCAGCGAAAATAAAATTATTCAGCATCAACAGCAGGTTGAGGATCAACAGTCACTCTTGGCGACATTGCCCGCACTCTCACTCATTCGTCAGCAAATTGCCGCAGTGAGATCTGAGGAAGCAGTATGGCGGCAAAATAATAGCTCTATGGCCCATCTGGTTGGTGAATTGATTGCGCCCTTTGGCGGGCAGGTCATTTATTGGCAGCGACAATCTGAACCAGCGGTGGTGGCTGAGCCGGATGCAGTGGCGCATCAACAGTGGCACGCAACTTTGCGAGTCAATTTCTATGGGCTGCTTCACTTACTGCGCCAATTATCTGAAATCTCAGGTCCGGTCCAAACTCAACTGATTGAAGTTAAAAATGATAACGCGGTACTGATGGTGAAAATAAGCCTGAAAGAGTACCTCGTGGAGGGCATCAATGAGTCACTACAATAGAACATTGGCCATGGGGTTACTGATGGCCGCATCACTGGCCCCTGCGGTTTATGCCGAATCTTTATTGGCTACAGCGGAGCGCAACCCTTTTCAAAAAGTATCGGTAGAGTCTTGTGACAGTGGCCGAGAGCGGTTAGCCAGTTGGCAGCTTCAGGGCATTGTGAGTGGCGCAGATTACCACTCCGGTTGGGGGCGGTGGCCGAGCGGCAGCGGGCAAAAGTTGGTAGTGGGGCAAAAACTGCTGCCCAACTGGCAGGTTACCGATATTAGCGCGCAGCAGGTGACTCTACAGCATATCAACCCAGTTAAGACCTGCGGAGAGTTCTCAGCACCGATGGTGCTATTGATGCGCTGAGTTAACTATTTTTCTGATGAATGATAGCCAGAATTAAAAGGAATTGAACTGATGGATATGGATATGACTAAAGCCAAAATTAAAACAGCAGCTTGGCTAACCCGTACATTCAGTCTCGTGTGGGGGCGGAGACTCATGCTGCTGAGCTTATTATTCACGAACACCGCATTGCACGGCGCAAAAGGGGGTCCGCCCGTCACACTGGCGTTTCAGGATGCCCCAGTCTCCGTGGTGTTACAGGCGCTGGCTGATTATCAGCAATTGAATTTGGTGGTTGCGCCAGGGGTCAATGGCAATATTAGCCTCCGACTGGTTGATGTCCCTTGGGAGCAGGCACTCACTATCATTTTGCGCATGGGGCACCTGAAAGTAGAACGCGAAGGGGCGGTGATGATGGTGTTCACTGAACAGGATATAGAGGAGAGGCAACAGCGCGCCAAACAAAAAACGGAGCCGGACTCTCTGAGTAATCTGACACTGGCTTTGCAACATGCTGATGCCGAAGAAGTCGCGGATAGTTTGGAGGAGGGCGGGCTACTCTCTCCGCTAGGCAGTGTGATGGTGGATAAGCGCACCAATACATTACTTATTCGCGATACTCCCGCATCATTGGCAGTATTGAAAGGCTGGTTGGCTGAGATGGATCTCCCCTTACAGCAAGTCCAGCTCGCGGCACATATCGTGACCATGAGCCGCGAAAATTTGCAGGAGCTGGGTGTGCGCTGGGGCATGGGCGAGTCACAGCACGCCACGTCGTTGAGAGTGAATGATTTCAATGTCAATTTACCGCTGGCTAATAGTGTTGTTAACGCAGGATTTAATGTCGCTCGTATTGGCGGGCGACTGCTGGAGCTTGAATTGAGTGCATTAGAGCAAGAGAATCAGGTCGATATTATTGCCAGCCCACGTCTGGTCGCCTCTCATCTGCAAACCGCCAGTATCAAGCAAGGTTCTGACATCCCTTATGCTGTCGCGCGCGGGGATAAAGGTGCGGTTTCTATCGAATTTAAAGAAGCGGTATTAGGCATGGAGGTCACACCTAAAATACTACGCAATGGCAAAATTACTCTAAACTTGAAAATTAGTCAGAATATGCCCGGCATGACAATTAAACGTGGCGATACTGAAGCTCTGCTAATAGATAAGCAGGAAATAAAAACCCAAATAACAGTAAATGATGGCGAAACTATTGTGCTGGGGGGCATTTTCCAACAAAAAAACAGTCAGGCAGTGAATAAAGTCCCCATACTGGCCGATATTCCCTGGGTGGGGGCGCTGTTTAAACAAGATGCCCAGCAACAAAGTCGACGGGAACTGGTGATTTTCATCACGCCAAGGTTGATCAGTGCTTGAGCTTGATAAGGTACTGTTTTATGAAAACAGGTCAATCTTGGTGACTTTCTACAACTTTTTGTGTGATAGAAGGCTTCTAAATTTGACGCTGCGTCAGATTTAGCTTACAAGGGTTACCGAATTGAGCGCCGAGGTTTTTAATAACGTTGATACGCCGATAAAAACGTATGGTTTCCCTCCCACGACGTGTACAACGATTTATTCGGTTGCCAAACTACCAGAAGTGCTGAGATAATTTTCCGTCTGATCTCGCACTATCGCTCATGAGGTTTCAGTTTAGGTCCCGCCGCTAATTTGATTGGCGGGGCGGGTTATCATTAACGAATAGTCTTAGTAATACCAAAAACATGGCAGAGAAACGCAATATCTTTCTGGTTGGGCCTATGGGTGCCGGCAAAAGCACTATTGGTCGTCAGTTAGCTCAGCAACTCAATATGGAGTTTTTCGACTCCGATCAAGAAATTGAGCGACGTACCGGAGCTGACGTGGGCTGGGTATTCGACGTGGAAGGCGAAGAAGGTTTCCGCGATCGCGAAGAAAAAGTTATTAATGAACTGACGGAAAAGCAAGGCATTGTTCTGGCAACCGGTGGTGGCTCTGTTAAATCCAGAGAAACCCGTAACCGTTTGTCAGCCCGTGGCGTTGTGGTGTACTTGGAAACCACGATCGAAAAGCAGTTGGCTCGTACACAGCGCGACAAAAAACGTCCGTTGTTGCAGGTTGATTCGCCTCCGCGTGAAGTGTTAGAAGCACTGGCAAGAGAACGTAATCCGTTGTACGAAGAAATTGCAGATGTCACCATCCGCACTGACGATCAAAGCGCGAAAGTTGTTGCTAACCAGATTATCAACATGCTGGAAAGTAACTGATTTTAGCATTTTACTAATGCCCACGGGCGTAAGTTAAGAAGGTTTCTGAGCGCGACATGGAGAAGATTACTGTCACGTTAGGGGAGCGTAGCTACCCCATTACGATTGCTGCTGGATTATTCAATGATCCGGCCTCTTTTAAGCCGCTAAAGGCGGGTGATCAGGTCATGCTGGTAACCAACCAAACGCTGGCTCCACTCTATCTGGACTCGCTCCGGGCAGTGCTGGAACAAAGCGGCATTAAAGTTGATCAGGTGATTTTACCTGATGGCGAGCAGTATAAATCTCTGAGCGTTTTAGAGCAGGTATTTTCTGCCCTTCTGGAAAAACCGCACGGTCGTGATACTACGCTTGTCGCCTTAGGTGGCGGTGTAGTAGGCGACCTGACCGGTTTTGCCGCAGCTTGCTATCAACGTGGTGTTCGCTTCATTCAAGTCCCTACCACCTTACTTTCTCAAGTGGACTCTTCTGTCGGTGGCAAAACCGCAGTGAACCACCCATTGGGCAAGAACATGATTGGTGCTTTCTACCAGCCTGCATCGGTGGTGGTTGACCTTAATTGCCTTAAAACTCTGCCTCCACGTGAACTTGCTTCCGGGCTGGCTGAAGTTATCAAATACGGCATTATTCTCGATGCTGCTTTCTTTGATTGGTTAGAAGATAATATCGACGCATTACTCGCACTGGATATGTCAGCGTTAGCTTACTGCATCCGCCGTTGTTGCGAATTAAAAGCCGATGTTGTCGCCGCCGATGAACGCGAAGAGAGCGGGATGCGCGCTTTACTCAATTTGGGTCATACTTATGGTCATGCTATAGAGGCTGAAATGGGGTATGGCGTCTGGCTACACGGAGAAGCGGTTGCTGCTGGTATGATGATGGCGGCACATACCTCTCGTCGATTGGGCCAATTCTCAGCGAGCGATGTTGAGCGTATCAAGAAACTACTTTTACGTGCTGGCCTGCCTGTCTGCGGGCCGCAGGAAATGACACCTGAGTCCTATCTGCCGCACATGATGCGCGATAAAAAAGTGCTGGCAGGCGAGCTTCGTCTGGTGCTGCCAACCGCTATCGGTCAGTCAGAAATCCGTAGTGGTATTGCACACGACATGGTGTTGGCGTCGATCGCTGATTGCCAGCAATAGGAAATGGCATAAGTACGAGATGCATAAATTCTATCTTCATAAGATCTATGCTCATAAGCCCTATGATGTTGTATCATAAGAACATCATATTTCTTTGCTGCAGGTGGTTTAGCCTGTTTGCAGTCAGTAAATTCAATCAGCCGGGCTGCAGTGATAAACGCGGTAGGCTTTTGCCTCTAGTTGGAGGGTTTAGATGGATGATTTAAAGCCGGAAGACGATCTGAAACCAGATAGCAGTGACCGTCGTCCTACACGCGCTCGTAAGTCCTCAACGGGGCCGAAGCTGGCTGTTTCACGCCAACACATGATGATTGGTATCGGCATTTTAGTGCTGCTATTGATCATTATTGCCATTGGTTCAGCCCTGAAAGCGCCGACAGAGCATGAAGCATCGCAACAGAATCCCAATGTTGATGCCGCGAGAAATATTAATCTGTCTGATTCATCTTCACTCACCAGTGGCAATAACGCGCAACCGGGTGTGGCGAACAATGCCAGCGATGGCCATGATGCCAACGGCGTGAAGAGTACGGCTCAACCACAAGATATCACTGTTCCGCCGATTTCGCCGACCCCAACTGAAGCTACGGCACAGCCTTCAGCGAACAGCCCGACTCAGCGTGTCGAGTTACCGGGCAATATGTCTGATGCGCTTTCTCAGACTCAAGGGCAGGTCGATACACTGTCTCAGAATATGAATGACGGCCAGACATCAACCTTACCGACAGCTCCGGCAACGGTTTCTGGCTTGAAAGGGGCGAAAGCGCCAGTGACGGGTGATTCCATTACCCATCCATCACAGAAACCTGGCACGGTAGCGACTAAACATCCGTCTACAAATCCGCTATCCACCAATCAGCCGTCGAGCAGCCATAAAAAGCCAACTACGGCGGTCTCTCCGGCAGCATCTGCGGTGGCCGCTAAATCAGGTTCGGCGAGTGGCAGTAGCAGTACTTTGAAAAATGCGCCAGGCAGTCACTTCACGATACAACTGAGTAGTGCATCTCGCTCAGACACGTTGAATGCTTATGCCAAGCAGCAAAAATTAACTGACTATCATGTCTATGAAACTAAACGTGATGGTAAGCCTTGGTACATTTTAGTGAGTGGTAACTATGCCTCTTCTGCTGACGCAAAAAGGGCAATCACCACACTACCAGCCGATGTTCAGGCGAAAAAACCGTGGGTTAAACCTGTACAGCAAGTACAGCAAGACCTTAAAAAATAAATCATTCTTATTTGTGCGCTGATGTGCTGTTTGAAACAGAGTACAATCTGCGGCTCTGAATTATTAAGTAGCTAACTGACGGCATGAAGAAAAACCGCGCTTTTTTAAAATGGGCTGGTGGGAAATATCCGCTGGTTGATGACATTCGACGCCATCTTCCAGCGGGAGACTGCTTGATAGAGCCATTCGTCGGTGCGGGTTCGGTGTTTCTTAACACTGAGTATGAGTCTTACATACTGGCCGATATCAACAGTGACCTTATCAATCTCTACAATATCGTGAAGGAACGCACTGATGACTTTGTGCGTGACGCTCGGGTTTTATTTACGGGCGATTTCAATAATTCCGATAATTTTTACCTTCTACGTCAAGAGTTTAACTCCAGTAACGACACCTATCGCCGGGCATTACTGTTTCTCTATCTGAATCGCCATTGTTATAACGGTCTGTGCCGTTATAATTTGAGCGGTGAATTTAATGTGCCATTTGGTCGTTACAAAAAACCTTATTTCCCAGAAGCGGAGCTGTATTGGTTTGCTGAAAAATCGCAACATGCTGTTTTTGTTTGTGAGCACTATCAGGAAACTTTATTAAAAGCCGTGCAAGGGGCCGTGGTTTACTGCGATCCTCCGTATGCGCCGCTCTCTGCGACCGCCAATTTTACGGCATATCACACCAACAATTTTGGCATTGCGGATCAACAGAATCTGGCGCGTCTGGCTTACCAGCTTTCGGCCGAAAGCCAGATTCCGGTTCTGATCTCTAACCACGATACAGAACTGACGCGCGACTGGTATCATCAGGCGTCACTGCATGTGGTGAAAGCGCGCCGTACTATCAGCCGTAATATCCTGGGCCGTAGTAAAGTGAACGAGCTTTTGGCGCTGTATAGCTGAGCGGAAACGTCCGCTCGGTAAAGATTCAAACCCAGTGGTTTATGAAACAGACAGCGTGATGTAGATGGTTAAATCTGCAAAATGGATGCTTCATAAAACAAAGAGATACGTTTGGAGAAGCGGATGAAAAAGTTTTTAATTGCCCCATCTATTCTGTCAGCAGATTTTGCCCGCTTGGGCGAGGATACCGCCAGGGTACTCGCGGCTGGCGCTGATGTGGTGCACTTTGATGTGATGGACAATCATTACGTTCCTAATCTGACCATCGGCCCGATGGTGTGTCAGTCACTGCGTGACTATGGTATTACCGCCCCGATTGATGTACATCTGATGGTGAAACCGGTTGATCGCATCGTGCCGGATTTTGCCAAAGCCGGTGCCACTTATATTTCGTTCCATCCTGAAGCCTCAGAGCATGTCGACCGCACACTGCAGCTCATCAAAGAGAGTGGCTGCAAGGCGGGTCTGGTGTTCAACCCAGCCACACCCCTTAGCTACCTTGATTATGTGATGGATAAGCTGGATGTCATCTTATTGATGTCGGTGAACCCCGGTTTCGGCGGGCAGTCATTCATCCCAGAGACACTGAACAAGCTGCGGCAGGTACGTAAGCTTATTGATGACAGTGGTTATGACATCCGTCTGGAAGTGGATGGCGGGGTGAAAGTCGATAATATTCGCCAGATAGCTGCTGCGGGTGCAGATATGTTTGTGGCCGGCTCGGCTATCTTCAGTCAACCGGATTATGCTGCGGTTATCGATGCGATGCGCAGCGAACTGGCGATGTCTGCCCATGACTAAGTTCGGCGCTATTCGTGGTGTGGCTTTCGATCTGGATGGCACATTAGTCGATAGCGCACCGGGGCTTGCCAGCGCGATTGATATGGCGTTGGTTCATCAAAGCTTGCCTGCTGCGGGTCAAGGTCGGGTGTCTACCTGGATTGGCAACGGTGCTGATGTTCTCGTCGAACGCGCGTTGCGTTGGGCCGGTCGTGAGCCAGATACTCAGGCGGTTGCCCATACCCGCGAGCTGTTTGACCACTATTATGCCAAAACCGTTGAGCAGGGCAGTCAGCTATTCCCGCAGGTTAAAGCGACCTTGGAACAGCTGGCGGTCAGTGGCTTATCTATGGGGCTGATTACCAATAAGCCCACAGCGTTTGTTGCGCCTTTGCTGGCGTCACTGGGTATTGCTGATTATTTCTCCGTCATTATTGGCGGTGATGATGTGGTGGTGAAAAAGCCCCATCCTGCGCCGCTCTATTTGCTGTTGGCTAAACTCGGCCTACATGCCCGCGAAATGCTGTTTGTCGGTGATTCGCGCAATGACATTATGGCCGCACAGGCCGCCGGTTGCCCCAGTATTGGGTTGACCTATGGATATAACTACGGTGAAGCTATTGCTACCAGTCACCCCGACTGCGTGATGGATCACTTTGCCGATCTGTTGCCCGCCATCGGGCTACCCTCTTTAAAAGATCAGGAAGTATGAAATGAGTAATCCCACTGAATTAGGTCAACCTGTTGTGTCCAATAAACCTATCGTATTTAGCGGCGCGCAACCGTCCGGTGAATTGACCATTGGCAATTATATGGGTGCGCTGCGTCAGTGGGTACAGATGCAAGATGATTATGATTGCATCTATTGTATTGTTGACCTACATGCTATCACCGCGCGTCAAGATCCAGCGCTGTTAAGAAAAAGAACACTGGACACACTGGCGCTCTATCTGGCTTGCGGTATCGATCCGCAGAAGAGCACTATTTTCGTTCAGTCCCATGTGCCAGAGCACTCTCAACTGAGCTGGGCGCTGAACTGTTACACCTATTTTGGCGAACTGAGTCGTATGACCCAGTTCAAAGACAAGTCAGCCCGCTATGCCGAAAATATTAATGCTGGCTTGTTTGATTACCCCGTGTTGATGGCGGCAGATATCTTGCTCTATCAGACCAATCAGGTGCCGGTGGGTGAAGACCAGAAACAGCATTTAGAATTGAGCCGCGATATCGCGAACCGCTTTAACAATTTGTATGGCGATATCTTTAAAATTCCAGAGCCGTTTATCCCTAAAGCGGGTGCGCGGGTGATGTCGTTGCAGGACCCAACCAAAAAGATGTCCAAATCTGATGACAATCGCAACAACGTCATTGAGTTGCTGGAAGACCCTAAATCGGTAGTGAAAAAGATTAAGCGCGCGATGACCGACTCTGATGAGCCGGCAGTGATCCGCTATGACACCGAAAAGAAAGCCGGTGTGTCTAACTTGCTGGATATTCTCTCTGGCGTGACAGGTAAGTCAGTTCCTGAGCTGGAAGCGCAGTTTGAAGGCCAAATGTACGGCCATTTGAAAGGCGCTGTTGCCGAGGCAGTTTCTGATATGCTGAGTGAGCTACAGGCGCGTTATCACACTTATCGTGAAGATGAGGCTTTCTTGCAGGAAGTGATGCGTGAAGGAGCTGCCAAGGCCCGTGCTCGTGCCCAAGAGACATTGTCAAAAGTCTACCAAGCCATTGGTTTTGTTGCACATCCGTAAGTAAATCAGTAAGCAACCCGAAGGGGGAGAGATCGCCCTCAGACTGCCGACAAAGTCAAATAAAGGGGAAACGTGCCGTTGGGGCCGTAACGGCGTAAGCCGTCGGAGCGCCCCTAGGTGCGGTCAACCCTTTACTCACTAAGTTATAAGTCGCTTTGTCATTAACCTCAGGGGAGCTCTCCCCCTTCTGAGTCAACTCAGCTTAACCCACTCTTTCAACCTGCTCTTTTGCCGCGACTTTGTCGTGCTCGGCACTGGAAAACCAATTCAGTTTTTCACGTAAGCTGACCACGCTGCCGACAATAATCAGGCTAGGGCTGCTGACCTGCTGGGAAAGTAGCGCCAACTGGCTCAGTTCGCCGCTGACCACTCGCTGATGTCGCGAGGTGCCATTCTCCACCAGTGCCACTGGCGTCACCGCCGGCATACCGTGTCGAATTAGCTGCTGCTGGATCTCTCCGGCCTGCGATAACCCCATATAAAACACCAGCGTTTGCTTCTCTGCCGCCAGGTTGGCCCAATCCAACTGACCCTCTTTTTTGGCATGACCGGTAATTAGCCGCACACTCTGCGCATGATCACGATGGGTCAGGGGAATGCCACTGTAGGCAGAACAGCCCGATGCGGCAGTAATCCCTGGCACCACCGAGAAAGGAATGCCATATTCCGCTAAGGTTTCCAGCTCCTCACCACCGCGGCCAAAAATAAACGGGTCGCCACCTTTCAAGCGCACCACCCGTTTGCCAAGTTGTGCTTGCTGCAACAAGATTTGGTTGATTTGATCCTGTGGCACACTGTGATGGCCCGACTGTTTGCCGACAAAAATCCGCTCGGCATCACGCCGCACCAGATTCATGACCTCATCAGAGACTAAGCGGTCATACACCACCACATCAGCTTGCTGGATCTGCTGCAAACCTTTTAAGGTCAGTAAACCCGCATCACCCGGCCCGGCACCCACCAATACCACTTCACCGCGATCAGAGAGTGGCGCATTGAACAACTGCTCAATGTGCTGCTCGACTTGTATCTGATCGTCATTTGCCAGTGATTGCGCCAAACGATCGTGGGTTAGCAGTTTTTCCCAAAAACGACGGCGATCGGGCATGGCGGCAAAATGTTGCTTCACCCGTTGGCGCAAATGACCCGCCAACTGCGCCAACTGCCCTAAATGCAGTGGCAGCATCGCCTCGAGCTTTTCCCGCAACAGACGTGCCAGCACCGGTGCTTTACCGCCAGAAGAGATAGCAATCATGATGGGTGATCGGTCAATGATTGATGGCATGATAAAGCTGGTGCGCCTGGGATCATCCACCACATTGCAGAACACCCGCTGTTGGTTGGCGCTTTGATAGACCAAAGCATTCACCGCTACCTGATCAGTTGCCGCAATCACCAACCACTGCTCTGTCAGCAGCTCTGGAGCAAACTCGCCGCTGACTAAGGAGAGCCGCCCTTGCTCGGCCCATTGGTGAAACTGTGGCGTAAACTCGCAGGCATTGACGGTAACCATCGCACCCGCATCCAGCAGCAGTCGGGCCTTGCGCTCGGCCACTTCACCACCACCGACCAGCAGGCAGGCTTTGTTTTGCAGTTGGCAGAAAATCGGGAAGTAGTCCATCGGCAATCCTTCAGATTAAGGTGGTGGGGTGATAAAGCCCGCCTTTGTAGGCGGGGGAGTACAGTAAACAGTTACTCTTTTACCGCGTGTGGCGCGCTAACGGCCACCGGCTGTGGGCGCTGATCTCGTGGCGTGGCATACCAGTAGCCGAGGCCCATAAACACGGCACCCGACAGGGTATTACCCAGCGTGACCCACAACAGGTTGTGACCAATGCCGCTGAGGGTATAGGCCTCGCTGTGATGACCAAACCATGACAGCGCAAACAGAGTCATATTGGCCACTGAGTGCTCGTAGCCAGAAGCAATAAAGGCCAGCAAACACCACCAGATAGCGATAAATTTCGCCGCGCCTTCTACACGGATTGCCATCCAGATCGCCAGACAAACCAGCCAGTTACATAATACACCTTTGAAGAATAAGGTCATAGCGGGCGCAGAGGTTTTTGCCAGCGCGGCAGTGTGTACCAGGCTGGTATCCACGGTGAGCAAGCTGCCGCCGCCGTAGTAATAGAGCAGGGCCACAAACACTGAACCCAGCAGATTCCCCAACCAGGTTTGCGGTAATACTGCCCACATTTGGCTAGATTTGATGGTGCCCGCTTTCACGCCGAAGGTCAGAAACATGGTGTGGCCGGTGAACAGCTCAGAACCGGCGATAATCACCAGGGTCAGTGCCAGACCAAAGGTGGCTCCCATCACCAGCGGACGGTAAGCTGGGTCGATCAGGTTCCCTAAGGTGAAAATCAGAATAATGCCAAGGCCAACATAGGCACCGGCCATGGCAGAACCAATCCAGAAGCCTAGTGGGCTATCTTTGGCCAATTTGACGATCCGCGCCGCGTTAGCCGCGCATTTGTTGATGGTGTCGCTATACATTTTTAATCCCAATCCCCTTGCTCTTGACGCCGCAGCGGTCTGCTCTGCCTTGCTGCAACACCAATCACTTTGGGGATGATCGAGTGTTATTTTGTAGGTATCCGGTGCTGGCCCAGTTAACCCGCTATTTATCACGCTTTGATTTGCACCATGCCGTCGCGAACTCGCACGTCATAGTGGGCAACCGAGCGCGTTTCATCTTCCAGACAGAGGCCATCATGCAGGCGAAAGTGCTGTTTTTTCAGTGGGCTGGCGACCCACAGATCACCTTGATGCTCGGCAATCAATCCGCGCGACAGCACACTGGCCTGAGCGAAAGGATCAATGTTGCTGATGGCGAAAACCTGCTCGTCAGTGTAAGGGCGGAAAACCGCGATGTGCTGCTCGCCGATCAGCCCACACACACCGCTGCCGGGCAAAATATCGTCTAACAGACAGAGTGGGATCCACTGGCTCATAGGTTCTCCTCCAGTTCTAGCACCCGCACTGGGATGCGTTCATCCGGGCGGGCCGGGCGATGTTGTTCACGTTCAGCCACCACTTGCACGTTCGGGTCGCGCATCGGGCTATTGATAAAGTGGGCAAAGCGAACTTGTGCCGCTGGATCCTCAACGGTAGCTTTCCATTCGCAGGTCACTTTGTCGCGCAGGCGGGCGATATCGGCTTCCAACTGATCGTTGATGCCCAGTTTGTCGTCGAGGATAACTGCCCGCAGGTAGTTAATACCGCCTTCCAGGCTCTCCAGCCACACCGAAGTGCGTTGCAGCTTATCGGCGGTGCGGATGTAGAACATCATAAAGCGGTCGAGGTAGCGCATCAGGGTCTCTTCATCCAGATCCGCCGCCAGTAAGTCCGCGTGACGTGGCTTCATGCCGCCGTTACCGCAGACATACAGGTTCCAGCCGTTTTCGGTGGCGATAATCCCTACGTCTTTGCCCTGTGCTTCGGAACACTCGCGGGTACAGCCGGAGACGCCGAACTTCATTTTGTGTGGTGTGCGGATGCCTTTGAAGCGATGCTCCAGTGCGACACCAAAACCGACGCTGTCACCCACACCAAAGCGGCACCAGGTGCTGCCGACGCAGGTTTTTGCCATGCGCAGCGCTTTGGCATAGGCATGGCCGGTCTCAAAGCCCGCTTCAATCAGTTGCGCCCAGATAGCGGGGAGGTCATCTTTTTGCGCGCCAAACATCCCCACGCGCTGCGAGCCGGTCAGTTTGGTGTACAGATGATACTCTTTGGCGATGCGGCCAATCGCCAGCAGGCCATCCGGCGTGATCTCCCCACCCGGTGAGCGCGGGATGACTGAGTAAGTGCCGTCTTTCTGGATATTGCCGAGGAAATTGTCATTGGTGTCCTGCAACGGCGTATGTTGCGGTGCCAATACATAGTCATTCCAGCAGGAGGCCAGCAGTGACCCGACTGTCGGTTTACAGACTTCACAGCCGTAACCTTTGCCGTATTTCTCCCGCAGGGCATCGAAGGATTTAATCCCTTCAACGCGGATCAAGTGATACAGCTCTTGGCGTGAATAGGCGAAGTGTTCACACAAATGATGATTCACTTCAATTCCTTGCTTGCTGAGTTCCGCATTCAACACTTGGGTGACCAGCGGAATACAGCCGCCGCAGCCGGTGCCGGCTTTAGTGGCGGTTTTCAGTGCTGCGACGGTATGGCAGCCCTGACCGATGGCCTGAATAATGTCGCCTTTGGTGACATCAAAACAGGAGCAGATCTGCGCGCTCTCTGGCAGTGAATCCACCCCCATGGCCGGTTTACTGCCCGCGTGAGCTGGGAGGATCAGGCTGTCGGGGTTGTCTGGCAGCGCGATATTGTTTAGCGCCAGTTGCAGCAGATTGCCGTAATCGGTGGTATCCCCCACTAAGACGGCTCCGAGCAGAGTTTTGTTGTCGGCGCTGACCACCAAACGCTTATAAATCTCTTTACTTTCATCCAGATAAACGTAGCTGCGCGCACCTTCAGTGCGGCCATGGGCATCACCAATCCCGCCCACATCGACACCCAGCAACTTCAGCTTGGCGCTCATGTCGGCACCTTTAAAGGCATTTTCGCGGCCTAACAGGTGATCGGCGGTGACCTGCGCCATTTTGTAACCCGGTGCGACCAGCCCGAAGGTCCGCTCTTGCCACGAGGCACACTCACCAATGGCGTAGACATCCGGGTCAGATGTCTGGCAATAATCATTGATAGCAATACCACCACGGCGTGCTGTGGCTAAACCGCATTGATGCGCCAGTTTGTCTTGTGGGCGGATACCGGTGGAGAAGACGATAAAATCGACTTCCAACTGCGATCCATCAGCAAACTGCATGGTTTTGCGGCCGTTTTGGCCTGAATGAATAATTTCCTGGGTATTTTTGCCGGTATGGACTCTGACGCCCATGCGCTCAATCTTCTGGCGCAGTTGGTCGCCGCCCATAGGGTCAAGCTGTTCGGCCATTAATACCGGTGCAAATTCAATTACATGAGTTTCAACGCCGAGGCTTTTCAAGGCCCCTGCGGCTTCCAGCCCTAGCAGCCCGCCACCGATGACTGCCCCGCGTTTGCTGCGGCGGGTACAGGCTTCGATAGCATTTAGGTCTTCAATGGTGCGATACACAAAACAATCTTGCCCTTCGCTACCTTTGATTGGCGGGATCCACGGATAGGAGCCGGTGGCCATAATCAGCTTGTCGTAATAGAGGGTACGGCCGCTGTTGGAGTGGATCACTTTCTCGGTGCGGTTGATGGTAATGGCGCGTTCGCCAACCAGCACTTTGACGCCGTGTTTTTCATAAAAGCCTTCACGAACTAATGACAGCTCTTCGGCAGTATGGTGGGAGAAGTAAGAGGAGAGGTGTACCCGGTCATAAGCGATGCGAGGCTCTTCGCAAAATACGGTTATCTCAAATTGGTCTTTATCAGCTTTATCCAGTAAGTCTTCGATAAAGCGGTGGCCGACCATGCCGTTGCCGATGATGGCAAGTTTGACTTTGCTCATTTTTGCCTCAATTTTTAATTTTCTACCCTCACCTTAATCTTCCACGCAGCGCACTTATTGATGTAAATCAATTTGCTCTCCATATACCTCTAAGGTGGTAGATGGCTGATTTTTAACGTTTTTTATAAGTTGTGGATTTTATTCATCTTTAGCTGAATGGTTTCAGTTTTGGTTTTTTTATTCATTAAAATAAAACGGTGTTTTATTAAAAGAAAATCGGGCGGGTGGCTGCTGATCGGATAAGCTAACAGCAGATCATGGCGAAAGTGGCAAAGGGATAATGGAGGTATCAATGTCAGCGCAATCCTCAACAAATCATTTACTGGTGAGCATCAATAATGTGCGCCTGGTCGGGCAAACGGGGCTTTGGCAGCTTAGGGTCGCGGAGGGCAAAATCAGTGCAATTTCGCCGCAGCCGGATCAACTGCCAACAGGCGCGGGCGTGCTGGATGCGCAGGGTGGTTTGGCACTGCCCCCTTTTGTTGAGCCGCATATTCATTTGGATACCACTCAAACGGCGGGGCAACCGAGCTGGAATCAATCGGGCACCCTGTTTGAGGGCATCGAGCGCTGGGCTGAGCGCAAAGCGCTGCTGACGCGCGAGGATGTTAAGCAGCGGGCATGGCAGACGCTGAAATGGCAAATCGCCAACGGCATTCAACATGTGCGCACTCATGTGGATGTCTCCGATCCCAGCCTGACGGCGCTGAGCGCCATGTTGGAGGTGAAAGAGGAGGTCAGTCCGTGGGTGGAGATGCAGATTGTGGCGTTTCCACAAGAGGGTATTCTCTCCTATCCCGATGGCGCGGCGCTGTTGGAAGAGGCGCTGCGACTGGGCGCGGATGTGGTTGGGGCCATTCCGCATTTTGAATTTACCCGCGAATATGGCGTCGAATCGCTGCATATTGCCTTTGCCTTGGCGCAGAAATATCAGCGGCTGGTGGATGTGCATTGTGATGAGATTGATGATGAGCAGTCGCGTTTTGTCGAAACGGTGGCGGCCCTGGCGCACCGTGAAAACATGGGGGCGCGGGTGACCGCCAGTCACACCACAGCGATGCACTCCTATAATGGCGCTTATGCCTCGCGCTTATTCCGCCTGCTGAAAATGTCCGGCATTAACTTTGTTGCCAATCCGCTGGTGAATATTCACCTGCAAGGGCGCTTTGATACCTATCCGAAGCGGCGCGGCATTACGCGGGTCAAGGAGATGCTGGCGGCCGACATTAATGTCTGCTTCGGTCACGACGATGTGTTCGACCCGTGGTATCCGCTGGGCACCGCTAATATGTTGCAGGTGTTGCATATGGGGCTGCATATTTGCCAACTGATGGGATACGGCCAAATCAATGATGGGCTGAATTTGATAACCCACAACAGCGCCAGAACATTGAATTTATCAGATTATGGTTTGCAGTTGGGTAATAGCGCCAACCTGATTATTCTGCCCGCCGAAAGTGGTTTTGATGCGGTGCGACGACAAGTGCCGGTGCGCTACTCCATTCGTCATGGGGTGGTGATTGCCAAGA
This sequence comes from Yersinia sp. Marseille-Q3913, assembly GCF_963892745.1. Classification (NCBI taxonomy): domain Bacteria; kingdom Pseudomonadati; phylum Pseudomonadota; class Gammaproteobacteria; order Enterobacterales; family Yersiniaceae; genus Yersinia; species Yersinia sp. Marseille-Q3913. The sequence goes on from NZ_CAWQAF010000012.1 coordinate 20,183, forward strand.
CGCAGCCCGCCGAGAGTCGGATCTATTTGGGCCATGAAGAGGTGGTGAACTTTAAGTAGGGGGCTGCCCTGCTACCGCAATGGCGGCAGGGCAGTAAAACAGCTAAATCAGTGTGTTGCATGGCCGTGGCTGCGGTGTTTGGTGAAGAAGCCCAGAATCAGGCACATCACGAATACCGCCAGATACAGGCCGTTTGCTGTTGCCAGCGCGGCATGAACACCACTGTTCGCGACAATTGGGCCTGTGACGACGAAGGTCAGCATAGTCCCGACGGTGCCGCAGGTCAGAATGAAGTTCACTAGTTTGGGTGAAGAGATTTTGGTTTGCAGCGAGCCTAGGGTAATCAGTGTGGTGTAGATGGCACTGGAGACAAAGCCTAACGCCAGAATGTAGTAGCTCAGGTAGGCCGGATTATCAGTGCTGACAAACAGATACATCGCCAGTGTTGCCAGCGCAGCCAGTATAGTCACGATGCGTTGCAGGTCAAAGAAGCGCAGGATGAAGCTGAACACCCACATCCCAATCATGTATGAGATCCAGAAGTTACTGACCAGTTGGCCCGCCTGGCTGATATCCATATTGAAGGTTTTGGTGGCGTATTCCGGCACCCACTGGATGAAACCGAGTTGACCAAGGATGTAGCACAGTGCGGCAATCGACAGAAAGAGCACGCCAATGCCCCACTTCTCTTTCGCCACTGGCTTGTTCTCATCGCTGGCTTTATGACCCAGTACCGGGAACTCAGACATTAATGTCAGCACGAAAATACCCACATACAGCAGGCCGATACAAGCATAAACCCAGTACCACTCGATATGGCGTGCCAGCAACATCGCCGCCGCCACCGGGAAGATCATCCCCGCCATACTGAAGAATGAGTCGGTAAACAGCAGGCGAGAGCCGCGCTGACGCCCTTCATACATATGGGTTATCAGGAAAGTACCGATCGACATGGTGATCCCGCTCACCACCCCGAGGATAAACATGCTGATTGAGAAGAGCATCAGATTATGGCCCACCATCAATCCGGCAATCGCTACCAACATCAGAATAAAGCCAAATATCAACTGACGTTTTAATGGAATGATCTCCATCAACCAGGCATTGAGGAAAATGGAGATCAAAATACCCGCATTAAGGAAAGTAAATGTGTTACTCATACTGGCAATAGGCAGATTGAAATACTCCGCGATATTCCCCATCACCATCCCGGTGACAATAACTAACGCACCGGTCAGGGCGTAAGAAAAGTAACTGATCCAAGTGAGTCGAAGGCGATTGCTGTTATTCATAGAGGGGCCTGTGTCAGCATAGAATTAATACGACCATAGTTAATTAATACAACCATAGTAAGAACATCGATAAAAAGGGTTCAAACCAATTCACTACTCAGGCGGCGGATCCTAGCACAGGCATAGTGGGTTTTTGTGACTTACATTCAATTTTTAATGCAATGCGTGAAATGTGATAGAGAATAATAGTGAGGCGTCACATATTACAGCTTGAAGTAAATGATAAGGATTCTTAATTCCTTTAAGTTTTAGGCTCTGTTTAGGTTGTTTAAGGTATGATCCTCTTCGTTTTTGGGGCAGTAAAACTGTTAATAAAGTTAATAAAACAGTGCTTAATCAACAACGAAACCTAATGAGTTCTATTTTATTATTTGGTCATCGAGATACAGGGAATAGATCGTGATGAATCATTCGACTATCGCCGTCGCACTCAGGGTGCTCGGGTGCCGCTGAGCCAATTGCTTTACCAAAGAGGGCGCTTTTTTGCCTGGTTGGGGATAGCCGCGATCCTGATGTTATTTATCGCACCCGTGGTTTCAGTCTCACTGGCGCTTTTTGACGAAAAAAATACGCCCGCCATGACAATGGCTGATTGCGCGATGGAGATGGCGAGTCACCACAATAGTGGGCCAGATGGCTCACCAGAGACCCATCACGGCGCTAAAACAGCCAATTCCACAGAGCACAAAAGCCGTCATGACAGCATGATGATGGGCCATGCCGCCTGTGGATATTGTGTATTACTGACCCATCTGCCGTTGCTCAATACCGCTTTTAAAGCGGATATCCGCTCTGCATTACTGCGGGCTGAGTTATCTCCGCCGCTATTTGTTTATACGCAAGTCATCAACGACCGCTATTGTGAGAGCCAACCACGCGCGCCGCCTGCTTTTTATTCCTGATCATTCAATAAAAAATCAAAACCACTTATTTGCTGTGGATTATCTGGTGTGAACTCTCTGGTATGAGAAATATCCACCGGACTCATTTCTATTGCCCAAGGAATAATTATGTCTGGTAAGAATAACGGCGGTAAAAAAACATTATTAGCGTGCGCAGTCACTTCCGCACTCTCTGTATTGACCTTAAATGCTATGGCAGCGGATCATCTGGTGGCCGCAGATCACGCGACCAATCACGCCACTGATAATCGTGGCGATAAACAAACCAATGACGCCGAGGTGATTACGGTCACCGCTCCCCAGCATTCGCCGCTCACCATCGTCACCTCCCCTAAAACACCGCGCCAGCCAGTACCGGCCAGTGATGGTGCGGACTACCTAAAAACTATCCCCGGTTTTTCGCAAATCCGTAATGGCGGCACCAATGGCGATGTGGTTTTCCGTGGCATGTTTGGTTCGCGCATCAAAATTCTGACTGATGGTGCCGAGACACTGGGCACCTGCCCGTCGCGGATGGATGCGCCCACCTCCTATATTTCGCCGGAGAGCTTTGACTTGTTGACGGTGGTGAAGGGGCCGCAATCGGTGCTATGGGGGCCGGGTGCCTCCGCTGGCACGATTTTGTTTGAGCGCGAGCAACCCCATTTTGATCAAGCGGGTGTCCAGGGCGATGCCAGCTTGCTGGTGGGTTCCAACGGGCGCTGGGATAAAAATCTCAATGCGAGTTTGGGCAACGAGCAAGGCTATCTGCGCATGATGGGGAATCAGTCTCAAGCGGGTAATTATAAGGATGGCGACGGCACTCGGGTGCCATCGAAGTGGGACAAATGGAATGCGGATGTCGCGCTGGGCTGGACGCCAGATGCTGACACTTTGCTTGAGCTGACGGCCGGCAAAGGCGATGGCGAGGCGAGCTATGCCGGGCGCGGTATGGACGGCTCGCAATTTTTGCGGGAAAGCTTGGGAGCGCGTTTCGAGAAAAGCAATATTGGCGAAGTGCTGGATAAGATTGAAGCTAAGGTTTACTACAACTACGTCAACCACATTATGGATAACCATAGCTTACGCACCCCGCCGATGATGGCGATGACCAGTAATCTAGACCGTCGCACCATTGGCGGTCGCGTCATGGGAACTTGGTTGTGGGAGGATCTGAAATTAGAAGCCGGTAGTGACATGCAAACCAATACCCATCGCAAGAACAGACAAAATACCTGGAACAAAAACGCCAGCTTCGCAAACTATGGCCTGTTCGGCGAACTGACGTGGACGATCAGTGAGCAAGATAAACTGATTACCGGCACTCGTTTAGACCATCATCAGGTCACCAATTATACCCGCGCCGATGAGCCTACCCGCTCCGCCACGCTACCGGCGGGTTTCATGCGTTTTGAGCACAATCTGGCTGATGCCCCGGTGATGTGGTATGCCGGCGTGGGCCATACCGAGCGTTTTCCTGACTTCTGGGAGCTATTCTCCCCGACGTTCGGGCCAACAGGGTCGAGCAGTGCTTTTGAGGGGGTAAACAGTGAAAAAACTACCCAGCTTGATATCGGCGCGCAATACAGCGGCAAGCAGCTCAATGGCTGGGTTTCTGCTTATCTGGGCCGGGTGAATGATTTTATTTTGTTCAAGTATGATCCCAAAAACCTACGTATTAGTCAGGCGGATAATATCAACGCAACCATCATGGGCGGTGAGATGGGCGCAGGCTATGCCTTCAACGACCACTGGAAAGCAGATGCCAGCCTGGCCTATGCGTGGGGCGAAAACAGCAGCAATAATCGCCCACTGCCGCAAATCCCCCCTCTTGAAGCACGGCTCGGACTGACCTATGAAACCGGTGACTGGAGCAGCACCGCATTATGGCGGCTGGTCAGCAGTCAGCATCGGGTGGCGATTAATGAAGGGAATGTGGTGGGTAAAGATTTCGCCGACAGTGCAGGCTTTGGTGTGCTCTCGGCCAATGTGGCCTACAAAATCACGCCGCAAGTGAAGGTTAGCGGGGGCATCGATAATCTGCTAAATAAAACTTACAGTGAGCACCTCAATCTGGCCGGTAACAGCGGATTTGGTTATTCCGTCAATACGCCAGTGAATGAGCCGGGTAGGACACTGTGGGCTAAGTTGAATGTGACTTTCTAAGGGCTATTTTCCGCCTTGGCGTTGGGTATCACCATTAGCAAGAAAACGGTGTGGCAGGCGGTTGCTTGCCACGCTTTTTCAATTAACGGCACGGGTTGGGCGGCATCACCGAATCGCGCATGATAATCGCAGGTGGGAAACTGGCTGGCGGTATCTGCGGGTTAATCAGGAGTTGCGTGGCAAATTGCGCCATCTCGACAATGGGAAAATGCAGGCTGGTTAATGCAGGGCAGACAAAAGGGGCGCGCTCGCCACTGTCGTAGCAAATTAATGAGATATCCTGCGGCACCTGCAAATGGTGCTTATTGATAGCCAACAGTGCACCAATCGCCATCTCTTCATTGCAGCAATAAATGGCCGTCGGTAACTGGGGTTGCTTGAGGATCTCATCAGCGCGCTGATAGCCACTCTCCAGATCATAAACCCCTTCCACACAGGCGATTGGTGTCAAACCTGCCGATTGCATGGCGTCGATAAATCCCTGACGGCGCAACTCGCTGGAGTGGCGCTGCGCGGAGCCACTAATGCACGCAATACGCCGATGACCCGCATCGATAAGCACCTGAGTTGCCATTTGGCTGGCGCGGCGGTGATCAAAGGTCACACAGCGGGCTTCAAGACCGGGAACTAACCTATCGAGCAACACGAATGAGCGCTCTGCGGCAGCCAACTGACGCAGCTTTTCATCACTGAGAAAACGGACATGGAGGATTAAGCCGTCACAGCGTAAGTTATACAGACGCTGAATAGCCTGCCACTCTTTATCCGCATTATCTCGCCCCTGAGTGACTAATAACTGCTTACCCTGAGACTCAGTTTCCGTTTGCACAAAATCCATCAATGCGCCAAAGAAGCCGCCTCGATAGGAGGTGGTTACCAGCCCGAGTGTATTACTTTGGCTTGATGCCAATGCGCGCGCGGCAGGGTTTGGGGTGTAACCCAATACTGCTACCGCTTGTTCTACCTTTTCGCGAGTCAGGGCTTTGACATTGGTATCACCGTTGACCACGCGGGAGACCGTAGCGCGGGAAACCCCGGCTAGTACCGCGACATCTTCCAGTGTTACCATTTCTTTCTCCCATTACCCTTCATCTTTCAAATTGCAGGTGTGTTGGCTGCACTCAAAAACCCGAATCACTTACTTGAGTAAGCTCATCGGGATTTTCTCGTTTGCCGCCTTCCTGCACCTTGAAATCTATTGGGTATACAATTTAAAAGTCGCCACAATAGCTAACTTAACATCACAAATCTGCGAACTGAGGCAAATAAGGCTTATTGACCTGTAGAACCTCTTCCAGTAGCGGCTGAGCAATGCTCGCGTTAGCAATCAGTGGGTTAGTCACTAGCGCCAACAAGGCACTGCGGCGATCGCCGTGCACTGCAGCTTCAATGGTCAGACGTTCATAGGCTTTTACTTGCTGCGTTAACCCATGCATCGCCACGGGTAAGGGGCCGAAAGTGAGTGGATGAGCACCTTGTGCATCGACAATACAGTTAGTTTCTACCACAGAGCCATCGGATAAACCGCGGATCGCCCCACGGTTTGTCGTATTCACAACTAATTGCGTACCTAAATTATTATAAATAGCACGAATGAGTTCTAATGCAACTTCAGAATAAAATGATCCGCCACGGAAGCTGAGCTGCTCAGGTTTGCTGTCCAGATGGGGATCAGCGTACAGATCGAACAGCTCTTTTTCTACTTGCATCACCTGTTCTGCGCGCGTACCCCGCTCAGCGGCAGCTGCCATCTCTTCTGCCAGCATATCCTGAGTCTGGTAGAAATAGCGATGATACGGGCAAGGGATCGCGCCCATTGCTCGCAGGAATTCCGACGGCCATGGCGCTTCCTTGATATTGTTCATGGTCAGCGAAGCACCGTCGCACAGCATATCCATCACATCAGTGGTCACATTCTTACCCTGCTGCAACACCTCATGCACCCACACCATATGGTTTAGCCCGGCGAAGCGCAGCTGGATATCTTCATAAGGCGCCTTCAGTAAATTGGCGATCATATGATGCATGCTGATCGGGACATTACACAAACCGATAATTTTCGCTTTGCTATAACGGGTCACGGCTTCGGTGACAATCCCGGCGGGATTGGTGAAGTTAATGATCCAGGCGTCCGGTGCCAGTCGCTCGACTTTAGCGGCAATATCCAGCATCACCGGAATGGTGCGCAGTGCTTTGGCAAAACCGCCGACACCAGTGGTTTCCTGCCCGAGCAGGTTATATTTTAGCCCCAAACGTTCGTCTGCCGCCCGCGCTGGAAGCTGGCCGACACGGAATTGGGTCAACACAAAACTGGCTCCTTCGATGGCGGTATCCAGCGAGAAGTGAACGCTAACTTTCACCTGCTCCAGCCCGTGGCGATCCAACATTCTGCGGGTCAGGGCGGCGATAATCTCTACTTTTTGACGGCCCAATTCTACATCAGCCAAGGCCAACTCAGTGACCGGTAACTGGTCAATGCGCTGAATCAGCCCATCAACCAACTCAGGGGTATAGCTACTACCGCCACCAATAATGGCAATTTTAAAGGTTTTCATAATTTGGCCTCAAAATAGATGAATTAGAAATGAGAGCGCTCTCATTTGAGGGCAGATTAACGATTAACCAGAAACAAAATGGGATATCTCTCTCAAAAACGACAGAGAGTGGGTAAGTAAATCAGCAAGACGTGATCTCGATTGCAGAATTTCACTATTGCTGCGGAATGCCTTGATGGGTTAATTTGGCTAATTAATCGCTATTGTGCCGCTTATTCATCTAAGTGACGTGTTTTCAGCGAAAATGCGCATTTTGTTACGTAAAAATCGGTAAATGGGTGGCATTACGCGGGTTAGCTCTCTAGAATCAAAGCGCTTTTCCGCTGTTTGTACCCCACAGAAAGGAACCGGTAATGTTCAAACGTACTTTAGTGACCTTCATCGCACTTTGTTCCCTAAGCGCCGTGGCGCCCGCCGCTTTAGCAGCTGGTGAGCCTCATGTGTTGTTAACGACGTCGGTTGGGAATATTGAGTTGGAACTCAATAGCCAGAAGGCCCCGATTTCAACACAAAACTTCGTTGATTACGTCAACAACGGCTACTACAACAACACCATTTTCCACCGTGTTATTCCGGGTTTTATGGTTCAGGGTGGCGGTTTTACCGCTGATTTCAAACAAAAAACCGCTAAAACGCCAATCAAAAACGAAGCGGATAATGGCTTGCGTAACCTGCGTGGCACCATCTCGATGGCCCGTACCGCAGATAAAGATAGCGCCACCAGCCAGTTCTTCCTCAACGTAGCAGACAATGCTTTCCTCGATCATGGCCAACGTGACTTTGGTTATGCCGTGTTCGGTAAAGTGGTAAAAGGCATGGATGTGGTAGAGAAAATCTCCCAGGTTCAGACGGAAAACGTCGGCCCGTATCAGAATGTGCCTGTTAAGCCGATCACTATCCTGTCAGCGAAAGTGTTGCCTTAATCGGTTAAGCCAGCTTTCATCCCCCGAAAGCTGGCTGATTCATACCCAAATCCCATTCCGACATAAATTAATCCGTTTGCGCCAATGGCATGCTTATAATCAATTATCTAGCGGCGATGGGGTGAACAATTTATGAGCGAAACATTACTTATCGGGAAAGCCGTGCCAGCACAAGATTTGGTGATTTTATCGGCATTGGCAAACCGCCATGGCTTGATTACCGGGGCGACGGGGACCGGTAAAACCGTCACTTTGCAAAAGATGGCCGAGCAATTCTCCCGCATTGGTGTGCCAGTGTTTCTGGCGGATGTGAAAGGGGATCTCTCCGGCATTGGCGCTGAAGGTGTTGCTTCGGAGAAACTGCAATCCCGACTGGCGGCGATAGGTGTCACTGACTGGCAGCCACAGGCATGTCCGATTGTGCCGTGGGATATTTTCGCGGAAAAAGGCCATCCGATCCGCGCCACCATCTCTGACCTTGGCCCACTGCTGCTAGGCCGTTTGCTTGATCTCAATGACGTGCAAAGCGGCGTACTGCAATTAGTGTTTAAAATCGCGGACGACAACGGCCTACTACTGCTGGACATGAAAGATCTCCGCGCCATCGTGCAATTCGTCGGCGACAATGCCAAACAGTTCCGCACCCAATATGGCAATATTACCCCCGCTTCGATTGGGGCCATTCAGCGGGGTCTACTGACCTTAGAAGAGCAGGGGGCGAATCAATTCTTTGGTGAGCCGATGCTGGATATTCACGATTTAATGCAGACCGACAGCAATGGGCAGGGGGTTATCAACCTGCTGGCGGCGGATCGGCTGATCAATCAGCCCAAGCTATATGCCGTTTTCCTGCTTTGGCTGTTGGCAGAGCTGTTTGAGCAGCTTCCGGAAGTGGGTGACGTCGAAAAACCTAAATTGGTCTTTTTCTTTGACGAGGCCCACTTGCTCTTCACCGATGCCCCTACGGCACTGGTGGATAAAGTGGAACAAGTGGTGCGGCTGATCCGCTCAAAAGGCGTCGGCATCTATTTCGTGACACAAAACCCGCTAGATATCCCAGATAAGATCTTGGGTCAGTTGGGTAACCGCGTGCAACACGCGCTGCGTGCTTTTACCCCGCGCGACCAAAAGGCGGTGAAAGCCGCGGCACAAACCATGCGCCCTAACCCCGCTTTCAGTGCCGAACAAGTGATTACCGAATTGGCTGTCGGCGAAGCGCTGATCTCCTTCCTCGACGAGAAAGGGCGGCCCAATGTGGTGGAGCGAGGCATGGTGATCGCCCCACAATCAAAAATGGGGGCACTGGATGCGGCAGCGCGTAATCACGCCATCAATCATTCCCCACTCTATGGCCGCTATGAAGAGATGGTCGATCGCGAATCTGCCTACGAGAAATTATCCGCTGGCGGCTTCTCCACCATGGGGAGTGCAGCACCTGGGGAGGCGGCGGCCCCTCAGCAACCCACTGAACAGCAAAGTGGCGGCGGTTTGATGGGTGGGCTAAATGATTTACTGTTTGGTTCTACTGGCCCACGGGGCGGCAAGCGTGATGGAATTGTCCAAACCGCCGCCAAAAGCATGGCACGCGACTTGGGTCGACAAATTCTGCGCGGCGTTCTGGGGTCAATTACTGGTGGGCGTAAGCGCTAGGCTGAATTTTTGGATATGAAATGCTGTTATTAATCGATAATTACGATTCATTTACCTACAACCTCTACCAGTATTTTTGTGAACTGGGGGCTGCGGTGGTGGTTAAACGTAATGATGAGGTGCAACTGGCTGATATTGAGCGGTTATCGCCATCACATTTGGTGATCTCGCCCGGCCCTTGCACGCCGAATGAGGCGGGGATTTCGTTGGCGGCTATCAGCCATTTTGCCGGTAAATTGCCAATACTGGGAGTTTGCCTGGGCCATCAGGCGCTAGGGCAAGCTTTTGGTGCGCGTATTGTGCGGGCGCGGCAGGTGATGCATGGCAAGACCACCGCGATTTGCCATAATAATCAAGGGGTTTTCCAAGGGCTGAATCAGCCGCTGACGGTGACTCGCTATCACTCTTTGGTCATTGACGCCGATTCACTGCCCGCGTGTTTTGAGCTGACCGCGTGGACGGAGCGAGAGGGCGCGATGGATGAAATCATGGGTATCCGCCATCGTACCTTGCCACTGGAGGGCGTGCAGTTTCACCCGGAGAGCATTCTCAGTGAGCAGGGTCATCAATTATTGGCTAATTTCCTTAAAAATTAACGGATTAAGTTTTCTCCATCAATAAAGTGATCTTTTTGTTTGCTTGTCTTTGATTTTTTATGCATATTTTGTGATTATATTCTCACTCGTCAGTAATTGGCGGTTCAATGAATTATTAAAGGTGGGCAGTGCAATGGCAGATAAACTAGCAGTTAATCGCAGTACATTTGATCAGGTTATTTTGCCTGTTTATGCACCAGCGCAGTTTATCCCGGTAAAAGGGAAAGGTAGCCGAGTATGGGATCAGCAGGGCACGGAATACATTGATTTTGCCGGCGGGATCGCGGTTACTGCCCTTGGCCACTGCCATCCGGCGCTAGTGGCGGCACTACATCAGCAGGGTGAGACGTTATGGCATACCAGTAATGTATTCACCAACGAGCCAGCGCTGCGTTTGGCGCAAAAACTGATTGCCGCCACCTTTGCCGATCGGGTGTTTTTCGCCAATTCGGGCGGTGAAGCGAATGAAGCGGCATTTAAGTTGGCCCGTCATTACGCCATTGAGCGCCATAGCCCGTATAAAACCAAAATCATTGCTTTCCATAATGCATTCCATGGTCGCACCTTGTTTACCGTATCCGTCGGTGGTCAGCCAAAGTACTCCGATGGTTTTGGCCCGAAACCGGCCGACATCATCCATGTGCCGTTTAATGATCTGGCCGCAGTGAAAGCGGTAATGGATGACCACACCTGTGCGGTAGTGCTGGAGCCAATCCAAGGGGAGGGCGGGATTACCGCCGCGACGCCAGAGTTCCTGCAAGGTGTGCGCGAGCTTTGTACTCAACACAAGGCACTGTTGGTGTTCGACGAAGTGCAAAGTGGCATGGGCCGTAGCGGCAAGTTGTTCACCTATATGCACTATGGCGTGACGCCGGATATCCTCACTACGGCGAAAGCCTTGGGTGGCGGGTTCCCGATCAGTGCGATGCTGACCACCGAAGAGATTGCCTCGGTGATGGCTGTCGGCACCCACGGCACCACTTATGGTGGTAATCCTCTGGCTTGTGCAGTTGCTGAAGCCGCGCTGGATGTGATTAATACCCCAGAGGTCCTTGAGGGTATTGAACAGCGCCATGGCCTGTTTGTGCAGGCGCTGCAAGTGATTAACCGCAAGTACTCGGTGTTTAGTGATATCCGTGGCATGGGGCTGCTGATTGGTGCTGAGTTAGCGCCGCAATACCGTGGCCGTGCGCGGGAGTTCCTGACGGCAGCGGCGGCAAATGGTTTGATGATCCTCAATGCCGGGCCAGATGTATTGCGCTTAGCACCTTCGCTGGTGATTGAGTTGGATGATATCCAGCAAGGAGTGGCGCGTTTAGAGAGCGCTATCGCCAGCCTGGTGAATGAGAGCTAAATTTACTCTCCGGTAAACGTCTGATCCCGCAACTTCCGGCTGCGCCAAATACCGTGGTGGGGTTGCTGCTGCCAGGCCATCGACGACACGGTATGCATAACACTTAAATGTGACAGGATACGCCGCAAATTTCGTTCCAGTTCAGATATTTGCGTGTCGGCGGCCACATCCGGCGCTTGCACAAAATCATCACTCCCCTCGCTGCTGTCTGATTCTAGCCGCTGCTGGCACTGCTGGATCGCCATCTCACATAACTGCAAATATTCTGTCGCTAGCGCGACACTCATGAGGTTGTGACACGCCTCAGGCGGCGTGGTTGATTCAGTTAATGGATGATCCCGCGTCAGAATAGTCATTTCGTTGATATGGCCAACAATCAACTCGCTATGGGTCGCCCACAGCCGCATATCAGCCAAATATTTTGAGTTGAACCCCGGTTCTTGCATCGCCTGATTCAGTGAGCTTAAGACGGTATTACTGGCTTTGTTCACCTCAATACGTTGATAGGAGAGCTGGGTAATATCAGGGTGTGGGGCTAGCAACAAGCGCAGGATCTGCTGGTAAGCGCTGAGTGCCTGATGGGCATTTTTACGCAGCAACCCGCTCTGCCACTGAGGCCACAGCCATAAGGTGCTGGCAAAGGCCAGTGCACAACCGATTAAGGTATCCAGCAGACGCGGGACTAAAAAGTCAGCGCCTTCACCGGTTAATAGCTGCAAGATATACACCGCAGTGATGGTTCGACCGATCACCGCTAGCCCGTAGTTGTTACGTTGCACCAGATAGGCTACTAGTGTGATCAGCAACATAATGCCCAGTGTCACCCCCTCCGGCATCTGTAAATGCAGCAAACCTGCCGCCAATACCAGCCCGATCAGTGTCCCGAGGGCGCGGTGATAGATGCGCACCTTGGTAGCGTTATAGCCGTTTTGTACCACCAACATCACGGTGAGTAAGATCCAATAAGGTTTTGGCAGGTGCATCAAGGCACCAATATAGCTACCTGCAGCCAGTGTCACCCCCAGTCGTGCGGCAGCGCGCAGCGCACCAGACTTAAATGAGAGGTAACTGACAAGGGCGGGCCAAAATGGCTGCTGTTGCTGACTGGAGATCAACTCGCGCTCATATTGCGGGCGTCGGTCACTCAGGATCTGGATAACGTGGCTGATATGGTAGTAGCAAAATTGCGCCACTGGATTATTGGGGTGCTGCTGGGCTATCTCTTCCAGTTCAACCAGCGCATCACCGGCGGTGAAATGTGTCTTAGCACGGTGGTGATAGAGAATATCATCGGCAATAACGCGCATTTGAGCTGAGATAATCTGGGTATTGCGGCGAAGTACCTCCTCTATCTGACTGTGCTCCAGGAGGTCTCGCACTTTATCTGACTGATTCAGCGCCGCAGTAATGTGCTCTTGCAGGTCGAGCGCCATCTGAAATAGCCCTAATAGCCGTTTGCGCTCGGCCTTGGTGGCATTATTGATTAAGTTAAATTGCTGATAAAGTTGGTTAATTTTGTCCATTATCCCCTGTTGTCGATCGAGCAATGGGGGGATCGCCTTTTCCGGCTCTACATGCTGGGAGAGCAGGTTGTATTTAGCGTCACAATAATCCGCCAGTAAACGATAAAGCTGACTTAATGGCTCACGGATCGGCTGGTCTCTGCATAACCGGAACCACAACCAGTTAAAGAGGCCATACCAGAGTGTTCCGACGGCGCACAACAGGGGTGCCTGCCAGATAGGTGCGCGACCAACCATGCTGAGGCTGAATATTGCGGCGATTAGCGCGGCAGGTAATAAGCGGCCATGGAGGGGGCTTATCGCGCCGTTGACACCGAGTACCAGTGCCAATCCGAGCATGATCCACGGTAAGGGAATGTGCCACAGCAACAGCTGCTGGGTCAGGAAGCTGCTCAGTGTAAAGAGCGCGCCACCAATAATCAGCCGCCGGAAGAAGTGTTGGTGCGGTGTATCCAGTGAGGCAATATTGCAACACGCGGGTATCAGGGAGAACATCAGTCCGAGTCGCAGCTCGCCGATAGCAAAGCCTAGGGCTGCTGGCAGACAGAGAACTAATGTTTGGCGTAATGCATAGTTTACTTCAGGATGATAAATAACCCGTTGCCACTTCATGTAGGCCCCAGAAATTTATTAATCACAAAAGATTGAGAAAACCGATGCCGAGGGTATCGGCACCGGTTTATAGGGAATTAACGGGTGCCGTAAACGACAATCGTTTTACCGTGTGCGGAGATCAAGTTTTGATCTTCCAGCATTTTTAGTATCCGCCCCACAGTTTCGCGGGAGCAGCCAACTATCTGACCAATTTCCTGGCGGGTAATCTTAATCTGCATCCCATCTGGGTGGGTCATGGCATCAGGTTGTTTTGCCAGGTTAAGCAGCGTTTGTGCAATGCGCCCAGTGACATCAAGGAAAGCGAGGTTACCCACTTTCTCGGATGTAATCTGAAGGCGGTTCGCCATTTGTGAAGAGAGGCGCATCAAGATATCTGGATTTACCTGAATCAACTGACGGAATTTTTTGTAAGAAATTTCAGCCACTTCACAGGCGGTTTTTGCTCTAACCCAGGCACTACGCTCTTGGCCTTCTTCAAATAATCCAAGCTCGCCGATGAAATCCCCCTGGTTTAAGTAGGAGAGAATCATCTCTTTACCCTCTTCATCTTTGATAAGCACCGCAACGGAGCCTTTCACGATGTAGTAAAGCGTTTCGGCCTTTTCACCTTGGTGAATTAGCGTACTCTTCGATGGATATTTGTGGATATGGCAATGAGACAGGAACCATTCGAGAGTCGGGTCTGTTTGTGGCTTGCCGAGAACCATTCGCTGTTATCCTCTGTTGTTATCGCTGCCTAACTTAACAGGGCTCAGAGTTCCCTGTACGGCGTGCTTTTAAAATACACTTTCTCTTAGCATATTAATTTGCTCAACTGCCGAAAGGTATAGCCAATATACGTACCGGATAGAAACCCTTCACTGAGTATTGATTGCTACCCTATTTAATTCTAGAAACAACACTTTCGGTTCTGTTTGTAGCACAGGATGAAGTCAGTGTCTTGTGTTGTATCGCTTCAGCATGATGAACATCGGGTTACATTGCCAGTTTCTAAATGAAAGGGTAGTCTGGATCAGAAAATTTAACTGGGAGCGAGTGTTATGCAGGCACGTGTAAAGTGGGTTGAGGGGCTGACATTTTTGGGTGAATCGGCGTCAGGACATCAAGTTTTGATGGATGGAAATGCCGGTGATAAAGCACCTAGCCCGATGGAGATGTTGTTGATGTCAGCAGGTGGCTGCAGCGCGATTGATGTGGTGTCTATTTTGCAAAAAGGGCGTAACGATGTGCGCGATTGTGAGGTCACGTTAACTTCTCAGCGTCGCGAAGAAGCACCACGTCTGTTTACGCAAATCAATTTGCACTTTATCGTCAGCGGTAAGGGCCTCACCGACAAAATTGTTGAGCGTGCGGTTGAGTTGTCAGCAGAGAAATATTGCTCCGTTTCCTTGATGTTGGGTAAAGCTGCCACCATTACCCACAGCTTTGAAATTCGTGAAATTTCCTAGTTAATCAGCAGTTTAGTGATGTTCAACGTTCCTGGTGTTGCAGCCAGCATCATAGCAACGCCAGAAACGAAGGAGATTAACCGATTTTCTTGCCTTCCAGTAGTTGCTGCACCAACGGTGCCATAATCAGCTCCATTGCCAGCCCCATCTTCCCACCCGGTACTACCAATGTATTGATATTGGAGATAAATGACCCTTGCAACATTGCCAGCAAGTAGGGGAAGTCGATCTGGTCCAAGCCCCGGAAATGAATGACAACAAAACTTTCATCCAGCGACGGAATGGCTTTAGCCGCAAAAGGGTTGGATGTATCGACGGTCGGCACGCGCTGAAAGTTAATATGGGTACGCGAGAACTGTGGCGTAATGTAGCTAATGTAGTCCTCCATCGATCGCACGACGGAATCCATCACCGCTTCACGTGAGTGACCGCGCTCGCCGGTATCGCGCACCAGCTTTTGAATCCACTCCAGATTGACAATAGGCACCACGCCCACCAATAAATCCACGTGCTTCGCCACATCATGATGCTCGGTCACGACGCCGCCGTGCAGCCCCTCATAAAATAGTACATCAGTGGGTTCTGGCAGTGGCTCCCATGGTGTGAAGGTCCCTGGGATCTGGTTATAAGGCACCGCTTCATCATAGGTGTGTAAGTACTTACGCGAGCGCCCAGTGCCGTGCTTGCCGTACTCCGACACACTTTGCTCCAACTGGCCAAAGTCATTGGCTTCTGGGCCGAAATAGCTGATATGCCGACCTTGATCTCGCGCCTTGCGGATGGCGGCATCCATTTCGGGGCGGGTATAGCGATGGAAGCTGTCACCTTCAATTTGTGCCGCACGAATATTCAACTGCTGAAATATTTTACGAAACGCCAGACTGGTGGTCGTCGTCCCTGCGCCACTTGAGCCGGTAACGGCTATGACCGGATGTTTAGTTGACATATTAGCGGTAACTCCATGGGGTGAGATCCTCAGTGGCCGGGCGGCATTTGCCTGTTCATCTTATCGGTAAAGGTTATTTTTAGGGCAAAGTGTCCGGCTTGTCACCTTGATTTTCATCAAATCTCTTTGCGAGACGATGAAGATTATGGCTGCTCTTGTGCATCGGCGCGGAAAGAGCCTCGGGGCATGATATTGATGGTTTCGTGTAACTCGGACCAGACTAAAACGGCGTCACCACTCACCAACTGGCGGCGGACATCCTCGACTTTCTGCGCCAATGAGCGCTCATGTTCGCCGTAATCTGTGCCTTCGCGCAGCACAAAGGCTTCCAGCAGATTATCCAGCGTTTCGCCGTCGATTTGCTGCCAGGGAATGATCATGAGTGTTGCTCCAGATAGGGGGAAAGCCAGGCGGGAATACGTTGTTCCAGCCACATTTGTGGGTGTTTCAAGGAGCCGCCGACAAAACCGACGTGGCCGCCGTGCTCGGTTAACTGATAATCAATACTGTTCGGCAGCGTATCGAGATTGGGAATAACTTCCGCCGTCATAAAGGGGTCATCTTTGGCATGAATGATCAGCAGTGGGATCTTAATCTGCGGCAATAGTGGCAGCGCACTGCAACGGCGATAATAGTCCAGCGCATCATTAAAGCCATGAATTTTAGCGGTGATGGCTTCATCGAAATCTCTGACTCGCCGCAACTCCCTCAATTGCGGTAGCCCCAGCGGCAGACTGCCGGGGTAACGTAACAGCTTACGGGTGGCGTTTAACTTCAACTGCCCCAGTAAATAGTGCTGATAGACCCGCGAGAAACCTTGCTCCATGCGGTTGGCGCAAGGCTCCAGCATCAGCGGGGCGGAAACCACCACCGCAGCTTGCAGCAGACTCTCCTCTCCTTGCTCCGCCAACTGCCCTTGTTCTGCCAGATAGATCGCCAGCATATTGCCGCCTAATGAGACCCCCACGGCGGCGGTGGGCACCTGACCATAGGTATCCCGCAGCCAGCGCAGAAAGAAGCGCGCATCTTCTGTTTCACCAGAATGATAAATGCGAGCCTTACGATTCGGCTCCCCACTGCATCCACGGAAATGCATCACCACCCCCAGCCAGCCTTTGGCCTGCCAGGCGCCCAGCAAACCATGGGCATAGGGGCTGTAAAAGTTCCCCTCCAGCCCATGGAACAGCACCACACGGGGCTTATGCCGCGCCAGCTCTGGGTTCTCACTCCAGGCCAGATCGACAAAATCGCCATCGGGCAACTCCAGCCGTTGCCAAAAAGGTTGCAACTGCACACGCCGTCTGACCAACCGGGGCAGCAGCGTTTGTAGATGTGGGTTACTGGCTCCAGCCAGCGGACGAAATAATTCATGCATATAGTGAATGGAAATCATGTTGTTGCTCTTGTGTGATCAATAGCACACTGTTAGCTTCATGGGTATATTGCGCATCATTTTGGGTGGGAGGCACCCGTCTCATGGAACTGAGTTTATTTCTCTCAATGGTAGGTTTTCTCTGGGTTGCTGCTATTACCCCTGGCCCGAATAATATGTTGCTCACCTCCGCGGGGGCCAACTTTGGTTTTATGCGCTCTATCTGGCTGATGTTAGGCATTATGTTAGGTATGCAGAGCATGTTGCTGCTGGTGGCTTTTGGCGTCGGCGGCCTGATTTTGATCTACCCCTCCATCCACCTGATTCTGAAAATTCTGGGTAGCCTCTATCTGCTGTGGCTGGCATGGAAAATTGCCACCTCCGCCTATGAAAAGTTAGAAACCAATGTCGTGCCGCCAAAGCCGCTGCGCTTGTATCAGGGCTGGTTATTGCAGTTCCTCAATCCAAAAGCCTGGCTGATGGGATTAGGTTCTGTCGCCAGTTTCAGCATGGCCGGTGCGGCCTATAACCACTCTATCGTCATGATTAGCCTTGGTATGTTTATGGTGAATCTGGTGGCGGGAATTATTTGGCTGGGTTTTGGTACTTTGATTGGCCGCTTGCTGCGCAGCCGCCGCGCCTGGTTTACCTTTAATATCTCGATGGGCTTACTGACAGCAGCCTGTGTCTTGTTGATTTGGCATTGATCGATCGCTGATTTGGCATTGATCAATCACCGGAGCTAATTGATGGCCTGTAACTATTTTCATGTTGATGCATTTGTCGGCGCGGGGCTTTCCGGTAACCCTGCAGGTGTCTATTTGCTGAAAAAACCACTCTCTGCTGAGCAGATGCAACGTATTGCTGCTGAGATTAATCTGCCAGAGACCAGTTTTGTCTGGGATGAGGGGGATAAATCGGCGATCCGCTGGTTTACACCAGAGCGCGAGGTGGATTTATGTGGTCACGGCACCCTGGCTGCGGCGCACGTGATATTTAGCATGGTGAACCCCGGCTTGCATGATATCTGCTTTCGTAGCGCCAGCGGTGATCTGTATGTCACTCGCGATGCCGATAACTTTGGCCGATTGGCCCTGAATTTCCCCTCATTGCCCCCTGAGCAAATCGCGATCCCGGCAGCACTGCCAACCCTGATTGGGGCTGATATTCAGCAGTTGTGGCAGGCAAAATCCCTGCTAGTGGTGCTGGAAAATGAGCAACAGGTGCGGCAGTTGCAGCCCGATATTACCGCGCTGATTGCCTATACCGGCCGTGGTGTGATTGTCACCGCGCCCGGAGATGAGGTGGATTTTGTCTCGCGTTACTTTACCCTCAGCAGCAATGAAGATCCGGTGACTGGCTCCGCCCATTGCACCTTGATGCCCTACTGGGTGGCCCGATTGGGCAGGGCGTCACTACATGCCCGCCAGATATCAGCACGAGGCGGTGAGTTATTCTGCACGTTAGCGGGTGATCGCACCCTGATTGCCGGAGATTCCCATATTTTTATCAGTGGTAACATCACTCTCTAAGTGAGCGCCATAGGCGCTCCAGACTGCTGACAAACCCCGATGACGCGCTCTGGAACGGAGAGGACGGGTAGAAGAGTAAAGCGTCCGCGCCAGGGATGGCGCGGCTCGAGCCTCCAGGGAAGGATTTACGGCGTCTTTACGATCTGCCTGTTCTCTCTGCTCAGACGACTTTGTCAACAACCTCAAGCACCATAGGCGATCCTGCACCACCTAATTATCACTAAAAGGAATAAAGAATATTTTTTTATTCCTTTTGTCCGTTAACTCCTTCAGGTAACACTGTCATCTCACAGCGCCGGGTGCGCTTCGGGTCGCAACAACAGCGAATGAGACAGTCAACTGAGCGGAGTCAACCAATGGCGATAACCTTTTCTACTGCGCATCTTGCCACCGCAATTCGCGGTTTCTTACGGCCCACTGGCGCACTACTGGCCCTGTCACTGGTGGCTATCAATGCCCATGCGGTTGATGTCACGGTGGCGTACCAAACTTCGGCTGAGCCGGCCAAAGTCGCTCAAGCGGATAACAGTTTTGCCAGGCTATCCGGTGCCAATGTGGATTGGCGCAAGTTTGATAGCGGCTCTAGTGTCGTCAGGGCGCTCGCCTCCGGTGATGTGCAGATCGGCAATATCGGCTCTAGCCCTCTGGCGGTTGCTGCCAGCCAAAATGTGCCGATTGAAGTCTTCCTGCTAGCCTCACAGCTGGGTAGCTCGGAAGCGCTGGTGGTGAAAAAAGAGATCAAAACGCCACAAGACTTAATTGGCAAACGCATTGCGGTGCCTTTCATCTCCACCACCCACTACAGTCTGCTGGCCGCCCTGAAACATTGGGGCATCAAGTCGGATCAGGTCACCATCCTCAACTTGCAGCCTCCCGCCATTGCGGCGGCGTGGCAGCGGGGAGATATTGACGGCGCTTATGTTTGGGCACCTGCCGTTAACGAACTCGCTAAAACCGGTACTGTGCTAACCGATTCTGCCCAAGTGGGCCAATGGGGTGCGCCAACGCTGGATGTCTGGGTGGTGCGCAAAGACTTCGCGAAAGCCCATCCTGAAGTGGTGACCGCCTTTGCCCGCAGTGCCTTAGCCGCACAAGGGGCCTATCTGGCGCAGCCGGATCAGTGGCTCAAAAACCAGCAGAATCTCAGCCAGCTTGCGCGCTTAAGTGGCGTGCCGACAGATCAAGTGCCGGAACTGGTGAAGGGCAACACTTACCTGCCGGTGGCTGACCAGATAACCCAGCTCGGCCAACCAGTGGATCAGGCTATTCGCGACACCGCCGCCTTCCTCAAACAGCAAGGCAAGATCCCGCAAGTGGCGAGTGATTATCGTGATTTCGTCACTGACCGCTTTGTGAAAGAAGTTCAGGCCACGCCGCAGTCTTAGGAGCCATCATGCTAAACGTGCGCGGCCTATGGGCCGAATATCAGGGCAAACCTGCCTTACAGGATGTGTCGCTACAAATCGCATCGGGCCAGTTGGTCGTGGTATTGGGGCCATCAGGTTGCGGCAAAACCACATTACTGAATTTGATTGCCGGGTTTATGGAGCCTTCAGCTGGCAGCATCACTCTGGATGACAAACCGGTTCACGGCCCGAGTGCCGAGCGGGGAGTGGTGTTCCAGCATGAGGGCTTACTGCCGTGGCGTGATGTGGTCAGCAATGTGGAGTTTGGCCTGCAACTGGCGGGGTTAAGCAAATCACAGCGGCGGGCCACGGCGCTGAAAATGCTTAATCGCGTTGGATTGGCGGGTTTTGAGCATCACCACATTTGGCAGTTGTCTGGCGGTATGCGCCAACGGGTGGGGATTGCCCGCGCACTGGCGGTCGATCCGCGCTTATTGCTGCTGGATGAACCCTTCGGTGCACTGGATGCCTTTACTCGCGAGCAGATGCAGGAGCTGCTGCTGACGATTTGGCGCGATACTGGCAAACAGATCTTGCTGATCACCCACGATATCGAAGAGGCGGTGTTTCTGGCCAGCGAACTGTTGCTGTTGTCACCGGGGCCGGGGCAGGTGGTCGAGCGGCTATCTTTGAATTTTGGTCAGCGCTACGGCGATGGCGAACCCTGCCGCAGTATCAAATCTGATCCTGAATTTATCGCCCGTCGTGAATATGTGCTGGGTAGAGTCTTCCAACAGCGGGAGGCGCTGGTATGAGCCTACACGGGACTTTACGCGACACTGCATTACGCGGCACGGCATTACAGGACAGCGCGTTACCTCATCCGTCTGCCCCCGATGCGCCGCTGGTTGCTCGCTCGGCTATTAGGCCGCCGCCGCGCCGTCGTTGGTCGGCGGTGAATGGTTTGTGGCTCAGCATTGGCACGGTGATTACTGTGGTGGCGCTATGGTGGCTGGTGACGGCGTTACAGCTGATTAGCCCGCTGTTTTTACCCGCGCCGCAGCAGGTATTGCATCAATTATTGGTGATTGCCAGCCCGCAGGGATTTATGGATGCCACCTTATGGCAGCATCTGACCGCCAGTTTGGGGCGCATTTTAATCGCGCTATTCGCCGCCGTGGCGCTCGGCGTGCCGACCGGGATCGCGATGGGCCTCAGCCGCCGGGTGCGCGCGGTGCTGGACCCGCTGATCGAAATCTATCGTCCGGTGCCGCCGTTAGCCTATTTGCCGCTGATGGTTATCTGGTTTGGTATCGGTGAAACCTCAAAAATCCTGCTGATTTATCTGGCGATATTTGCCCCAGTGACGCTGGCCGCTGTCGCGGGAGTGCGCAGTGTGGCCGAGGTGCGTGTCAGAGCCGCCCGGGCATTGGGGGCCAGCCGCTGGCAGGTTTTACGTTTTGTGGTGCTGCCGAGTGCACTACCGGAAATTTTAACTGGCATCCGCATTGGGTTGGGTGTCGGTTGGTCAACCCTGGTGGCTGCGGAGTTAATCGCCGCCACACGCGGATTGGGCTTTATGGTGCAATCCGCCGGCGAGTTTCTCGCCACCGACGTGGTGATTGCCGGTATCAGCGTGATCGCCATTATCGCTTTTGGGATGGAATTAAGTTTGCGGGCGATCCAACGCCGGCTAACGCCTTGGTATGGAGCACAGCAATGAATGAACGTTTGATCGTGACCCCGTTGGGGCCGCATATTGGCGCGTTGGTTGAGAATATTAATCTTGCCCGCCCGCTGGGCGACGGGCAGTTTGAGCAGCTCTATCATGCGCTGCTCAAGCATCAGGTGCTCTTTTTCCGCAATCAGCCCATTACGCCTTTGCAGCAGCGTGAGCTGGCGGGGCGTTTTGGTGATCTCCATATTCATCCGGTCTATCCACACACCAAAGAGTGTGAAGAGATTATCGTGCTGGATACCCACGACAACAATCCGCCGGACAATGACAACTGGCACACTGACGTGACCTTTATCGAGAACCCGCCCTTGGGGGCGATTTTAGCCGCTAAGCAACTTCCCGCCACGGGCGGTGATACCTTGTGGAGCAGCGGAGTGGCGGCATATGACGCACTCTCTGCGCCGTTCAAACAGCTTTTAGCGGGGTTGCGGGCCGAGCACGATTTCGCCCACTCCTTCCCTGAGCACAAAAACCGTGGGACGCCGGAGGAGCATCAGCGCTGGTTACTGGCTAAAGAGAGGAATCCGCCGCTGTTGCATCCGGTGGTGCGAACCCATCCGGTGACCGGTCGTCAGGCATTGTTCGTCAATGAGGGATTCACCACGCGAATTGTTGATCTGAGCGCGAAAGAGAGCGACGCGATATTGCATTTCCTTTTTGCCCATGCCACCAAACCGGAGTTTCAAGTGCGCTGGCGCTGGCAGCAGGATGACGTGGCTATCTGGGATAACCGCGTCACCCAGCACTATGCCAATGCTGATTATCTGCCGCAGCGGCGGGTGATGCACCGCGCGACGATTTTAGGCGATAAGCCAGTATTCCGGCCTTAACGCGCTACTTTTTGGTGTAAAAACCCAGGGTCAGATTGCAGCGTAAAGCCCGCCAAAACTCGCTGAAGGTGCTGCTGCCACGAAACAGCGCGGCGGGTAAACCGAGGGCGAAAAAGCGTTTTGCTAACGCGCGGCGTGCCGTGGGGTCAGTTATCTTCTTGCGTATCAGCCCCAACAGATGCCCACTCTCGCGATTAGCATGGCGCAGCAGCGTTTTACGTAACGCCGGTGGGCTGTTGGCCGCAATCTCAACCAGCCCATGAATGATATCAAGGTAGCTATTCGCGCGGCGCTGCAATGCTTGTGGCGATGGCGAGTTGGTAATGGATTCCGGATTAGTGCGATAGCCGTAAAACGGCTGCTGGCAGAACCCGACGCGCCGGGCAACCCGCGCCAGTTGGGTGGTCCACAAAATATCCTCATGCACCATATCGCGGATAAAGGCTAGCTGATTCTCGATGATCAGCTCGCGGCGAATAAGTTGCAACCAGGCAAAGTGCGGCCACTCATCCTGCTCAACACTGCGCATGATCCACTGCTGGCCGTCCAACACCTCGCCCCACGGCTGTTTATGCAGCAACGGCGCTGCGGTTTGTACCGCAGGATCGGTGGTGAATCGATAACCGTTGCCAATGAGTAAATCCAGCGACTGCTCTTTGGCTTGGGTTAACCAGCGCTGTAGCGCATTGGGGGCGAGCCAGTCGTCGCCATCGACAAAGGCGATCCACTGCCCTGTAGCCCGCGCGATACCCGCGTTGCGGGCAGCCGACAGACCTTGATTCGCCTGATTGATAATCACTAGCCGGCTCTCATTGCGGGCAGTGTCAGCGAGCATCTCTGGGCTGCTGTCCGTCGCACCATCATTCACGGCGATGATTTCAAATGAAACGCCTACTTGGCTTCTCAATGAATCCAGCAACTCGGCGAGATAAGTTTCACAGTTATAAACCGGAACAATGATACTGACTTCAATTGGCGTCATGCTGATTACTCTGCCTCAAATTGCTTGGTGATATCTTCCAGTTGCTCCTGTGCATCCAGCCACTGCATTTCGGTCTCTTCCAGCCTGGACTTCACCTGAATCTGCTGCTGTAGGCATTGGGTCAAATCCGCCTTGCGGGCCATGTCATACAGAGCCGAATCAGCCAGTTGCTCTTCAATGGCGGCTAACTCGGTTGTCAGCTTATCCATCTGTTTTTCCAGTGTCATAATCTGCTTACGCAGTGGCTGGGTCTGGCTGCGGAACTCTGCATCGCGGCGTTTTTGATCTTTACGCTGCTGGGCGCTATTGCCGGAAAGCTCCTTGGCCGGGTTCTCCTGCTGGCTCTGCTGGCGTTGCACATCCACCAGAAACTGCTGGTAATCCTCCAGATCGCCGTCGAATTGCTCCACTTTGCCATCGTGTACCAGATAGAGGTCATCGGTGGTGGAGCGCAGCAAATGACGGTCATGGGAGACCACCACCAATGCGCCCTCAAAATCAATCAGCGCCTCGGTCAGGGCCTGCCGCATATCAAGGTCAAGATGGTTGGTCGGTTCATCCAGCAGCAGCAGGTTAGGGCGCTGCCAGATAATTAGCGCCAATACCAGCCGCGCCTTTTCACCGCCAGAGAAGCGGGCGGTGGGGTCAGTCACCTGATCGCCCTGAAAACCGTAGCCGCCTAGATAGTCACGCAGTTGCTGTTCCGACTCTTTGGGAGCCAAACGACTCATATGTTGTAGCGGAGATTCATCTGCGCGTAAGAATTCAAGTTGATGCTGGGCGAAGTAACCCAGTTTGATGCCTTTGGACAGGCCAATCTCGCCGCTTTGCGGCTCCAGCGTGCCAGCCAGCAGCTTAATCAGGGTGGATTTACCCGCGCCGTTGCGCCCCAACAGGCCGATACGTGAGCCGGGTACCAGGTTGAGCTTGATGGATTGCAAAATGGTTTTATCGCCGTAGCCCGCGCTGACCTTTTCCATCCGCAACAGAGGGTCAGGCAAGCTCTCCGGGGTGCGGAAGCTGAAGTGGAATGGGTTATCGACGTGGGCAGGGGCGATTAGCTCCATGCGCTCAAGCATTTTAATGCGGCTCTGGGCCTGTTTTGCTTTGGTGGCTTGCGCGCGGAAACGGTCGATATAGCTTTGTAAATGCGCGACTTTTTCTTGCTGATGCTGATACATCGATTGCTGTTGCGACAGCTTGGTGGCGCGCTGGCGTTCGAAGGATGAATAGTTACCGGTATATTCATTCAGCGTCTGCTGTTCAATGTGTAAAATCTTATCAATAATAGGATCAAGGAAATCACGGTCATGGGAGATAAGCACCAGTGTCCCGGTGTAGTTCTTCAGCCATTTTTCCAGCCAGATAACCGCATCCAAATCCAAGTGGTTGGTCGGTTCATCTAGCAGCAGCAGATCCGAGCGGCAAAGCAGCGCCTGTGCCAGGTTAAGGCGCATACGCCAGCCGCCGGAGAAGGAGCGTACCGGCTGCTGTAATTGATCTTGGGAGAAACCTAACCCATTGAGCAAACTGGCGGCGCGGGACTGAATGGTCCAGGCATGAATGGCGTCGAGCTTGCCATGCACAGTGGCAATGGCATGACCATCATTTTTTTCATTGGCGGTCTGAAGTTCAGCCTCCAATTGACGATATTCACGGTCGCCGTCGATAACATACTCTATCGCCGGAATATCCAGTGCCGGGGTCTCTTGATTGACCCAGGCCAGTGCCCAGTTGGCAGGAAAAGTGGCATTGCCGCCATCGGCGCTCAGTTCGCCTTTGAGCAGCGCCAGCAGGGTGGATTTACCACAACCGTTTTTGCCGACTAAGCCGACTTTTTGGCCGGGGTTAATCGTTGCTGTAGCGTTGTCCAGCAAGACGCGAGTACCACGTCGAATTTGAAGCGAAGAAAAAACAATCATAGAGTGCCGTATGTTTAGAGTTTACCCGTCATACTTCAAGCTGCATGTGTGTTGGCTGCGCTCACTCACCCGAATCACTTACTCCAGTAAGCTCATCGGGATTTTCTCGCTTGCCGCCTGCCTGCAACTCGAATTATTTTGGGTATATGTTAAATTATATCCCCTTAAGTTTTTGAGGTTGCCGACTGACAACGCCAATGACTTCGGGTACAAATCTTAGTCTTTTTTGTCTTTGCGAAGCATGGTAACGGAAAAACCGGACCCTGACGACGCTTTGGAGGGGAATGATGTCGCAGCCACCGAAGGTTTTGCTGCTGTATGCCCATCCGGAATCACAGGACTCGGTCGCTAACCGGGTTTTGCTGCAACCGGTGCAGCAGTTAGAACATGTCACCGTGCACGATCTTTATGCACACTATCCGGATTTCTTTATTGATATTCACCATGAGCAAGAGCTGCTGCGTGAGCATCAAATTATCGTCTTTCAACACCCCCTTTATACCTACAGCTGCCCGGCGCTGCTGAAGGAGTGGCTGGATCGCGTGCTGGCGCGTGGCTTTGCCAATGGCGTCGGCGGACATGCCCTGACCGGTAAATACTGGCGCTCGGTGATCACCACCGGTGAGCCGGAAGGCGCTTATCGGGTGGGGGGCTATAACCGCTATCCGATGGAGGAGATCCTGCGCCCCTTCGAATTGACGGCAGCTATGTGTCACATGCATTGGATGAACCCCATGATTATTTACTGGGCGCGGCGTCAAAAGCCGGAAGTCTTAGCCAGCCATGCGCAAGCTTATGCGCAGTGGTTGCAGTCACCGTTGCCCACAGGGGGGCACTGATATATGGAAGGCTCGGCGCTACTAACTGCCATTTTACTCTTTCTCTTTGCCGCCGTGGTGGCGGTGCCTATCGCCCAGCGGCTGGGGATTGGCGCGGTATTGGGCTACCTGATAGCCGGTATCGCCATCGGGCCGTGGGGTTTGGGTTTTATTCGTGATGTTGACGAAATTCTGCACTTTTCCGAGCTGGGTGTCGTTTTCCTGATGTTTATCATTGGCCTGGAGTTGAATCCCGCCAAGCTTTGGCAGTTGCGGCGCTCGATTTTTGGTGTCGGGGCGGGTCAGGTGGTGATAACCGCCAGCGTGTTAGGGGCACTGCTCTATTTCACCCAATTCGCCTGGCAGGCGGCAGTGATCGGCGGCATTGGTTTGGCGATGTCCTCGACGGCGATGGCACTGCAGCTGATGCGCGAAAAGGGTATGAACCGCAATGAGGGCGGGCAACTCGGCTTCTCGGTTTTGCTGTTTCAGGATATGGCGGTTATCCCCGCATTGGCGCTGATCCCTATTTTGGCCGGTAGCGGCGGTGAGACTAATGACTGGGTCAAGATTGGCATCAAAGTCGCGGCCTTTGCCGGCATGTTGATTGGTGGCCGCTATCTGCTGCGCCCCCTGTTCCGCTACATTGTGGCCTCCGGTGTGCGGGAAGTTTTCACCGCCGCCGCGCTACTGGTGGTGCTAGGCTCCGCCCTGTTTATGGATGCGCTGGGCCTATCAATGGCTCTTGGGACATTTATCGCCGGAATATTACTGGCGGAAAGTGAATTCCAGCACGAACTGGAAATTGCCATCGAACCCTTCAAAGGGCTGCTGCTTGGCTTATTCTTCATCTCTGTTGGCATGGCGTTGAATCTTGGTGTGTTGTTCACCCACCTGCTGGATGTATTATTGGGCGTTCTGGCGCTGGTGTTTATCAAAGGCACGGTGCTATATGGCCTGGCACGGACCTTCGGTTTGCGCCGCTCGGTGCGGCTGCAATTTGCCGGGGTGCTCAGTCAGGGCGGTGAGTTCGCCTTCGTCTTGTTCTCTGCGGCCTTCTCTCAGCACGTTTTTAATGCGGAGCAACTGGCCTTGCTGCTGGTGGTGGTTACACTATCGATGATGACCACGCCACTCTTGATGCAGCTTATTGACCGCATTTTAGCCCGCCGTTACAACGCGCAGGAGGAGAGCGACGAAAAGCCATTTGTTGAGGACAATGATCCGCAGGTGATTATTGTTGGCTTCGGGCGATTTGGTCAGGTGATTGGCCGATTGCTGATGGCGAATAAAATGCGGATTACCGTGCTGGAGCGCGATGTCAGCGCCGTCAGTGTGATGCGCAAGTATGGCTACAAAGTGTACTATGGTGATGCTACCGAGCTAGAGCTGTTACGTGCCGCTGGTGCCGAGAAAGCCAAAGCCATCGTGATCACCTGTAATGAGCCGGAAGACACCATGACACTGGTGCATTTGTGTCAGCAGCACTTTCCGAACTTGCACATTTTGGCCCGTGCCAGAGGGCGTGTTGAAGCCCATGAACTGCTGCAAAACGGCGTCAAAGACTTCACCCGCGAGACATTTTCCAGTGCGCTGGAGTTGGGCCGCAAAACCCTATTGGGCTTGGGGATGCATCCCCATCAGGCCTATCGGGCGCAACAACATTTTCGCCGTCTCGATATGCGTATGCTACGTGAATTGGTGCCACAGCATCACGGCGATGTGGCGCAGATCTCCCGAATTAAAGAGGCCCGCCGTGAACTGGAAGATATTTTCCAGCGGGAAATGCTGCATGAAAGTCGGCAGTTAGATGGGTGGGATGAATACGAATAATGTCGGAGAAAACGATGACAATGGCGCTAAATAACAGGGCAAACACACGCAAAAGGTTTATCGCCGGTGCTGTTTGTCCACAATGCAAGGCATTGGATACACTGGCTTTATGGCGTGAAGATCAGGTTGAAGTGGTGGAGTGTGTGAAGTGCGGTCACCATCAGCGGCAGACGGACAAACAGGTCAGTCAGCACGTCCGCCAGAATGAACAAGTGATCGGTATTTTCAATCCGAAGTAGCGTTATCCTTCGCGATTTTTTATGCTGGAGGGTACAGCGGTGCAGATTTCCGCTACAATCTGTGCCAATTTTTGTTCCAAGGGTAGGAGATATCATGAAAGTAGCAAAAGACTTGGTGGTCAGCCTGGCTTACCAGGTACGTACAGAAGACGGTGTTTTAGTTGATGAGTCTCCGGTGAGCGCGCCGTTGGACTACCTGCACGGTCACGGTTCTTTGATCGCAGGTCTGGAAAAAGCGCTTGAAGGCCATGCCGCAGGCGACAGCTTTGATGTGCGCGTCAATGCAGACGAAGGTTACGGCAGCTATGATGAAAATCTGGTGCAGCGCGTACCGAAAGACGTTTTCATGGGCGTTGACGAGCTGGAAGTGGGTATGCGTTTCCTGGCTGATACCGACCAAGGCCCAGTGCCGGTCGAAATCACTGCGGTGGAAGACGAGCACGTGGTGGTTGATGGTAACCACATGCTGGCGGGTCAGGATCTGAACTTCCACGTTGAAGTGGTTGCTATCCGTGAAGCGACAGAAGAAGAGCTGCAACATGGCCACGTCCATGGTGAGCATGATCATCACCACGAACACGGTGACGGTTGCTGCGGCGGCCATGACCATGGTGATCATGACGAAAGTCATGAACATGGTAAAGGCGGCGGTTGTGGTAAAGGCGGCTGTGGCTGCCACTAAAATCTGACGTTGTCAGTCAAAAGCCAGCCTTGCGGCTGGCTTTTTGCTATTAGCTCTATTGTGGTGAGCAGTGTTAGCTAAGCGACTGGCAGTGCTAACAAAACTAATAGTGGGGAGGCGGTGTCTCTTCTGTTGGCGATGCCATCATTGAAGATTGAGATTCCCGCAGTTTGTCTGTCAGTAGGCGCAAATGCTCACGCAGTTTGGTCATTTCCATCTGATGCTCCGTCACGATCAAATTCAGTTCTTCAATCGTCACTTCCTGAAATGCCAAACGACTTTCCAGCATTTCCAGTCGTTGCTCAAACAGGGATTGTTCCATTTTATTTCCTCTCATGACTGCAAACGATGCAGCTACATGTGGCATAGCTGCAAACCATACCTTTTGGCTATTTTCCGCTCGATGGCAGTATAGCTAAAATAGCAGTACGCGCTAGATTCTACCTGTAAAAGCGCATGATTACCCTGTGAGCGTCAAGATATCTATAAAAACGAAACTTCTTGTAGTAAAAAAAGTCTTAATATCACTTAATAGCATGAGTACTGAGATTGTTTTGTGTTCACACAGACAGTTATAGTACCAATTACTCTTAAAAATCGTTGCTTGGGGTAAGAGTCCTTAAGCCAATGGAGAAATGGATGAAATCACTGTTTAAAGTAACGCTACTGGCTACCACCATGGCGCTAACCCTGAATACCTCTGCGGTTTTCGCTGCAGAAGCTGCAAAAACTGCCACTGCAGCTGCACCAGCAACGACAAATAGCGCATTTAAGAATGATGACCAGCAATCTGCCTACGCTTTAGGCGCATCATTGGGTCGTTACATGGATAACTCCCTGAAAGAACAAGAAAAACTGGGAATTAAGCTGGATAAAGACCAGTTGATCGCTGGTGTACAAGATGCTTTTGCTAGCAAAAGTAAATTGACCGACGAAGAGATCGAAAAAACCTTGCAAGGCTTTGAAGCGCGCGTAAAAGCGTCTGCTCAAGCCAAAATGGAGCAAGATGCGAAAGAAAACGCCGATAAAGGCGCTAAATATCGCGAAACTTTCGCTAAAGAAAAAGATGTGAAGAAAACTGCATCTGGCCTGCTGTACAAAGTTGAGAAGGCCGGTACTGGTGAATCACCAAAAGATAGCGATACCGTGGTAGTGAACTACAAAGGTACGCTGACAGACGGTACTGAGTTTGATAACTCATATAAACGTGGTGAGCCACTCTCCTTCCGTCTGGATGGCGTTATCCCAGGTTGGACTGAAGGCCTGAAACAGATCAAGAAAGGCGGCAAGATCACTCTGGTTATCCCACCAGAACTGGCTTACGGCAAAACTGGCGTCCCAGGTATCCCTGCTAACTCTACGCTGGTATTTGACGTAGAACTGCTGGATGTGAAAGCGGCACCTAAAGCTGACGCGCCAGAAGAGCAACCTGCTGCTGCGGACACCAAAGCGAAGAAGTAATTTAGCTTCGTTACCAGCCCTGCTGATAACCGCTGCGATAATTGTCGTGGCGGTTTTTTTTGTAACACACATATCAATTTGCACTTCTGCTCGTTGATAACTTGACGGTTTATGGCTTGTGGGCTTAACGTCAATATCACGCGCAAACGCAAGGTTTTTATCTCAGCATATTTGCTAGACTTAAAATCTAAGATATTGAGTTATGAGTCTGCCAACGATATTGAGACAGGCTTTACCTAGAGGATGGTGTCTTCGATGTCTAATTCGCTTCTCAGTAGCGAAACCAGTGAACTGGATTTACTGGATGAACGTCCGTTCAGTCAGACGGACCATGAAATACTAAAATCATACGAAGCTATCGTCGATGGCTTGGCGATGCTTATCGGCAGCCACTGTGAAATTGTGCTGCATTCACTGGAAGATCTGAAAAGCTCAGCGGTAAGAATTGCTAACGGTGAACACACCGGGCGGCAGATTGGCTCGCCGATAACTGACCTGGCCCTGCGGATGTTGCACGATATGGCGGGTGCTGACAGCAGTGTATCGAGAGCTTATTTCACGCGCGCCAAAAGCGGTGTGCTGATGAAGTCCGTCACTATCGCTATCCGTAACCGCGACCAGCGCGTTATTGGCCTGCTGTGCATCAACATGAATCTCGATGTTCCTTTTTCGCAAATCATTCAGACCTTTATGCCGCCGGAAACGCAAGAAGTGGCCTCTTCGGTTAACTTTGCCTCTTCGGTCGATGATCTGGTGGCACAAACACTGGAATTCACCATCGAAGAAGTCAATGCCGACCGCAATGTTTCTAACAATGCGAAGAACCGTCAAGTCGTACTCAATCTGTATGAAAAAGGTATTTTTGATATCAAAGATGCTATCAATCAGGTTGCAGAACGGCTAAACATCTCTAAACACACGGTTTATCTCTATATTCGCCAGTTTAAGAGTGGTGATCTTGTGGGGCATGATCGTTAATGTCGGGCCTGAAATATTGCCTGATGGTCACGGGGCCGGCTTATGGCACCCAGCAGGCCAGTAGCGCTTACCAATTCGCGCAAGCCCTTGTTAATTCAAGTCATCACTTAGTCAGCATTTTCTTCTACCGTGAAGGGGTGCTGAATGCGAACCAATTAACTGCGCCAGCCAGTGATGAGTTTGACTTGGTTCGGGCGTGGCAACAATTGGCAGCCGAGCATGGTGTACTGCTGAATGTCTGTGTGGCGGCGGCGCTACGTCGTGGAGTGACCGACCAACATGAAGCAGAGCAACTCAATTTGGCGGCGGCGAATCTGCAACCGGGCTTTACCTTGAGTGGTTTGGGTTCACTGGCTGAAGCTGCATTGACCTGTGACCGTATGGTGCAATTTTAATGACGATGAAACGCATTGCTTTTGTTTTCACCCAAGGTCCGCACGGCAGTTCCGCTGGGCGGGAAGGGTTGGATGCATTGCTGGCGGCTTCGGCACTGAGCGAAGAGATCGGCGCATTCTTCCTTTCGGATGGTGTTTTGCAGCTGTTACCTCAGCAGCAACCCGAAAAAATTCTCGCGAGAAACTATATTGCGACTTTCGGTGTCTTACCTCTGTACGATGTCGAGAATTGCTATCTTTGCGAAGCCTCGTTACAGCAACGCGGATTGAGCGAAATAACAAATTGGGTCCTCGATGTCGAGGTGCTATCTCCGGTGGATTTTAGTCGCCAACTGGCTACTTATGATGTTGTGCTGACTTTTTAATTGAGATTTGGGTCGCTATAATGCTTTATACCGTCAGTCATTCTCCTTATCGTTGCGATTTATCTGCGTTGTTGAGATTAGTCACATCGGAAGATGAGATTCTCTTGCTGCAAGATGGGGTGATGACTGTTTTGAAAAACAGTGAGAGCCTTAAGCTGTTGTTAAATAACCCAGCTTCTTTCTTTGTTTTGGAAGATGACGTTATTGCACGCGGCTTGTCTGGTCAAATTTCAGACAGCGCTACACTAATCGGCTATACTCACTTCGTGGATTTGACCCTAAAACATCAGCAACAACTGGCATGGTAATGCAGTCAATGCTGTATATTTCTTGACACCTTAGATAGTCAGCCATAAAATTCTGCGTCCTCGTTCTCTGCCAGTAGTGCAAACGAGGGGGATTTATCACGTGTTTACGAAGCAAAAAACCAGGAGCTTTTTTAATAATGGCAACGATTAACCAGCTGGTTCGCAAGCCACGCAGCATGAAGGTTGCTAAAAGCAACGTTCCTGCGCTGGAAGCATGCCCGCAGAAACGTGGTGTATGTACCCGCGTATATACCACCACCCCGAAAAAACCTAACTCCGCACTGCGTAAAGTTTGCCGTGTGCGTTTAACTAACGGTTTTGAAGTCACCTCCTACATCGGCGGTGAAGGTCATAACCTCCAGGAACACTCCGTGATCCTGATCCGTGGCGGTCGTGTTAAAGACTTGCCAGGTGTGCGTTACCACACCGTTCGCGGCGCGCTTGACTGCTCAGGTGTTAAAGACCGTAAGCAATCACGTTCTAAGTACGGCGTGAAGAAGCCAAAGGCTTAATGGTTCTCCGTTAAGTAAGGCCAAACATTTTCACATTAATGTCAAAATAAACTCTTAGAGTTTTGGACAACCCTGAATTAACAACGGAGTATTTCCATGCCACGTCGTCGTGTAATTGGTCAGCGTAAAATTTTACCAGATCCTAAGTTCGGATCTGAATTGCTGGCTAAATTTGTAAACATCCTGATGGTAGATGGTAAAAAATCTACTGCAGAAGCAATCGTCTATACCGCGCTGGAGACCCTGGCTCAGCGTTCTGGTAAAGATTTTCTGGAAGCTTTCGAAGTAGCTCTGGATAACGTGCGCCCGACTGTCGAAGTTAAGTCTCGCCGCGTTGGTGGTTCTACTTATCAGGTACCAGTTGAAGTTCGTCCGGTTCGTCGTAATGCCTTGGCAATGCGTTGGATCGTTGATGCTGCTCGTAAACGCGGTGATAAATCCATGGCTTTGCGCTTGGCGAATGAACTGTCTGACGCAGCAGAGAACAAAGGTTCTGCTGTTAAGAAACGTGAAGACGTTCACCGCATGGCCGAAGCTAACAAGGCGTTCGCCCACTACCGCTGGTAATTACCACGCAGTAGTCATGCTAACCATGCGGGCTGTCTTCTTGAAGCGCCCGCATGGGTTAACCGAATGAACGCCCTAGGAATAGAGGAATCAAATGGCTCGTAAAACACCCATTGAGCGCTATCGTAATATCGGTATCAGCGCTCACATCGACGCCGGTAAGACAACCACTACCGAACGTATCCTGTTTTACACCGGTGTAAATCATAAAATCGGTGAAGTTCATGACGGCGCAGCCACCATGGACTGGATGGAACAGGAGCAGGAGCGTGGTATTACCATTACTTCTGCGGCTACTACCTGCTTCTGGTCTGGTATGGCTAAACAGTTCGAACCACATCACGTCAATATCATTGACACCCCTGGACACGTTGACTTCACCATCGAAGTCGAACGTTCCATGCGTGTTCTTGACGGCGCGGTAATGGTTTACTGTGCAGTTGGTGGTGTTCAGCCACAGTCTGAGACCGTATGGCGTCAGGCGAATAAATATAAAGTTCCGCGTATCGCGTTCGTTAACAAAATGGACCGTATGGGCGCGAATTTCCTGAAAGTTGTTGGTCAGATTAAATCTCGTCTGGGCGCGAATCCAGTTCCATTGCAACTGGCTATCGGCGCAGAAGAGAAATTCACCGGTATTATTGACTTGGTGAAAATGAAAGCGATCAACTGGAACGAAGCCGATCAGGGCGTGACCTTCGAATACGAAGAGATCCCTGCTGATATGGCTGAGCTGGCTGCTGAATGGCACCAGAACCTGGTTGAATCTGCTGCAGAAGCGTCAGATGAGCTGATGGATAAGTACTTGGGCGGCGATGAGCTGACCGAAGAAGAGATCAAAAAAGCTCTGCGTAAACGCGTTCTGAACAACGAAATTATCTTGGTTACCTGTGGTTCTGCGTTTAAAAACAAAGGCGTACAGGCAATGCTGGATGCGGTTATCGAATATCTGCCTGCCCCGACTGACGTTGAAGCAATCAACGGTATTCTGGACGACGGTAAAGATACTCCGGCGGTTCGTCACTCATCTGACAAAGAGCCGTTCTCTGCGCTGGCATTTAAAATTGCTACCGACCCGTTTGTTGGTAACCTGACGTTCTTCCGTGTGTACTCTGGTATTGTAAATTCCGGTGACACCGTGCTGAACTCAGTTCGTTCACAGCGTGAGCGTCTGGGCCGTATCGTACAGATGCACGCAAACAAACGCGAAGAGATCAAAGAAGTTCATGCAGGCGACATCGCAGCAGCGATCGGTCTGAAAGATGTGACGACGGGTGACACTCTGTGTGATCCAGCTAATCCGATCATCTTGGAACGTATGGAGTTCCCAGAGCCAGTAATCTCCGTTGCTGTTGAACCAAAAACCAAAGCTGACCAAGAAAAAATGGGTATGGCTCTGGGTCGTCTGGCAAAAGAAGATCCATCATTCCGCGTTTGGACTGACGAAGAATCTGGTCAGACTATCATCGCTGGTATGGGTGAGTTGCACTTGGATATCCTGGTTGACCGTATGCGCCGCGAATTTAACGTGGAAGCAAACGTCGGTAAACCTCAGGTTGCATACCGTGAAACTATCCGCGACACCGTTAAGGACGTGGAAGGTAAGCACGCTAAGCAGTCAGGTGGTCGTGGTCAGTACGGTCATGTTGTTATCGACATGTCTCCGTTACCACCGGGTGGCGCTGGGTATGAATTCGTCAACGAAATCGTTGGTGGTTCTATTCCTAAAGAGTTCATCCCTGCTGTTGATAAAGGCATCCAGGAACAACTGAAATCTGGCCCTCTGGCAGGTTATCCGGTTGTTGACGTTAAAGTGCGTCTGCACTACGGTTCTTACCATGACGTCGACTCCTCAGAATTGGCATTTAAATTAGCCGGTTCTATCGCCTTTAAAGAAGGTTTCAGAAGAGCTAAACCAGTTCTGCTTGAGCCTATCATGAAGGTTGAAGTCGAAACCCCTGAAGATTACATGGGTGACGTAATGGGCGACCTTAACCGTCGTCGCGGTATCATCGAAGGTATGGAAGATACAGCTACCGGTAAAACCGTTCGTGTCAAGGTTCCGTTGTCTGAAATGTTCGGTTATGCTACTGACCTGCGTTCTCAGACTCAGGGCCGTGCTTCTTACTCCATGGAATTCCTGGAGTATGCTGAAGCACCTAGTAACGTCGCTAAAGCCGTTATCGAAGCCCGTGGCAAATAAGCTTTCGGGTTTAAAACAATGATCCAGTGCTCTCTCATAAGTGGGAGAGCACAAGAGTAAGGAATATAGTCGTGTCTAAAGAAAAATTTGAACGTAACAAACCCCATGTAAACGTCGGTACTATCGGCCACGTTGACCATGGTAAAACAACTCTGACTGCTGCAATCACCACCGTACTGGCTAAAACCTACGGCGGTAGTGCTCGTGCCTTCGATCAGATCGATAACGCACCAGAAGAAAAAGCACGTGGTATCACCATCAACACTTCTCACGTTGAATATGACACCCCGACTCGTCACTATGCGCACGTTGACTGCCCAGGGCATGCCGACTACGTTAAAAACATGATCACCGGTGCTGCTCAGATGGACGGCGCGATCCTGGTTGTTGCTGCAACTGATGGCCCTATGCCACAGACTCGTGAGCACATCCTGTTGGGCCGCCAGGTTGGCGTTCCATACATGATCGTATTCATGAACAAATGTGACATGGTTGATGATGAAGAGCTGCTGGAACTGGTAGAAATGGAAGTTCGTGAACTTCTTTCTGCTTACGATTTCCCAGGCGACGACATCCCAGTAATCAAAGGTTCAGCGCTGAAAGCACTGGAAGGCGTTCCTGAGTGGGAAGCTAAAATCATTGAACTGGCTGAAGCATTGGATAGCTACATTCCACTGCCAGAGCGTGCTATCGATAAGCCATTCTTGCTGCCTATCGAAGACGTATTCTCTATCTCAGGCCGTGGTACTGTTGTAACTGGTCGTGTAGAGCGCGGTATCGTTAAAGTTGGTGAAGAAGTAGAGATCGTTGGTATCAAAGATACTGTTAAATCTACTTGTACTGGCGTTGAAATGTTCCGCAAACTGCTGGACGAAGGTCGTGCTGGTGAGAACGTTGGTGTTCTGCTGCGTGGTATCAAACGTGAAGACATCGAACGTGGTCAAGTTCTGGCTAAACCAGGCTCAATCAAACCACACACTACCTTTGATTCAGAAGTTTATATTCTGAGCAAAGAAGAAGGCGGTCGTCATACTCCGTTCTTCAAAGGTTACCGTCCTCAGTTCTACTTCCGTACAACTGACGTAACAGGTACCATCGAACTGCCAGAAGGCGTTGAAATGGTGATGCCAGGTGACAACATCAACATGGTTGTTACTCTGATTCACCCAATCGCAATGGACGACGGCCTGCGTTTCGCAATCCGTGAAGGCGGCCGTACTGTAGGCGCTGGCGTTGTTGCTAAAGTTATCGCTTAATTGTTTTATTGATTAATTACTTTATTGATCGAGTAAAAGGGTGCTTCGGCACCCTTTTTTATTAATGTGTGACCCGTCCTGAATAATCTTAATTGAAATAACTCGTATTCTTATTTACACTTGAGAGATTGGTTAAGAAATGAGTCTCTCTATGTACGTTTGTCTGTGTAATGCGGTATCTGACAAAGTTATCCGTAAAGCCGTACGTCAGCACCATCCACATACCATTAAGCAGTTGCGTCAGCTAGTACCTATCGGTACAGATTGCGGAAAGTGCATTCGACAGGCCAGAGAAATCTTGATCGAGGAACGCGCTAACATTCCAGAAATGAATGATGTTGCCTAATAGTTAGTAGGGGTAAGTTTTCCCCACACTTTGCCATCTGGTACTACACTTTTAGTACTGGAAGCGGAGGGTATAACTATGAAAGGCGATAAAAAAATAATTTCACATCTCAATAAACTACTCGGAAACGAGCTGGTTGCTATCAATCAATATTTTCTTCATGCCCGAATTTTTAAAAATTGGGGGCTGATGCGCCTTAATGATAAGGAGTATCACGAATCCATTGATGAAATGAAGCATGCGGATAAATACATTGAGCGCATTTTATTTCTCGAAGGTATTCCTAACTTGCAAGACTTGGGCAAGTTGAATATCGGTGAAGATGTAGAAGAAATACTGAAATCTGATTTAGCGCTCGAGTTATCCGGGGCGAAGGACTTGCGCGAAGGTATTGCGTATGCCGATTCAATCCATGACTATGTCAGCCGAGATTTATTGAAAGAGATCTTGGCGGAAGAAGAGGGCCATATTGATTGGCTTGAAACAGAGCTCAGCCTGATCGAACGCCTAGGGATACAGAACTACTCACAGGCCCAGTTGGCGAAAGAATGACTATTATTCAGCTGCATAGCATAAGCTAAAGTGAGTATCCGTCAGGAACTCACTTTTTAAGTTTTAGAGTTTAGAATTTCCTACCCTCATCGGGTGCATCCCATTTTCTTTGGTAGATAACTCGTCAAGATAAGTTGGCTGATCGAGATAGCTGATTTGGAATTGAGCGCCGGCAGCCAAAGATGCCAACGACTTATCTTCAGGATAAGAGAGCAGCAATGGGAACAGTACTGCTTCCCCAATTATGGCTCTTCGACTCCGATCCGCTGGGCTTAATCCCCATATGTTTTGAAATGTTAAGGGATGTCCTTCTGCTGTATTACCGACATATAGCATTATATGTCCCTTAATATGAATCAGCGTCATAAAAGGGCGACCTCGGCTAGCCAGGAACTTTAAGCGATCCTCTGGTTTCTGGTCACTTAACTCAATGATTTTCCCCTGAGAGGGTTGCTGAGAAGAGTGAGTAGGCAGCCAAAAGCCAAAAGGTAGCATCAAATTCTTTAATTCGCTTGAGCAATCGTTATGGCCATATAACCCACCCCAACCATAAGGTTTTCCCAACCTACGTTTGATTAGCGATGAGAAATTTCGATAAGTTGCCGTGAATGGTAGGGAATGTATCTTATCAGGATGAACCTTAGCGACTGCAACCACAGCCTGTTGCTGATCATTTACCACAGGGATCAGAACATGTTGATCATCAAGCTGCGGAAAAAGACTGCCTATACTACCCAGCTTATAAACTCGAGATAACTTCGACCCAGCGAGCGATACATTGTCATCAATGATTGCGGCCATTTTCTGATGTGCAGCTTGTCGCCATTTGTGGATAAAAGTCTTATCAGTATAAGCAATCGCATTCGAAGGAACCCATCCCAGTACATCGGGGGTTAAAATAAACGTCCAAAGTCCATCAAGGGTATACCCTAGAATATAAACTGGCGTCGCCAAATGTAAATGGGTTTCTTGTAGGTTATCAAAAGGATAACCTTCACCTGCTATGGTGTCGCTATAAAAGCTAGGGTCAGACGTCGGTAAAACTCTCACTGAGGTATCAGTTATCGTAATTCCTCGTTTCTCTGGTTGAAAGCGTAACTTGTTGAACTGCGCGAACTGAATGTTATTACGAATAGTATTCAACCACTGAATTCCGTGGGGGCGATAATTGCTACCATAATTAATAATATCTTTTTGGTGGTATGCATTGTCGAAATCATCTAGCTTGCGTCTGATGTAGAGAGCGAGACTGTTTGCCCCACTTGGCTGCAAATGCATCTGGACATAACCCTCTTCCCAAGGGGAGGCGGCAGTCTGTATGCCACCAAAATAGTGCGCCAGTAGATTAGCTAATGCGCGCTGCTGTAGTTCTGCGGATACCAGAGGTTGATCATAACTAGGGCTATTTTCTGGAAACAAGTAAGAGATATTTTGTGTGTAAGCTTGTAGCGGAAACAGTGAACGTAACTCTGCTGCGACGGCGATGTTAGTGACGCAGCTTGCCATAAGCAATAAGATACTTTGACAGTGATAGAGGGCCATAAGATGAATCCTTTTGTGCGTATCGGTGAAATTCACCGTTCCACTTCCTGGCTTTGCCAGAATTCCTTTCAACCCAACCAATAGTAATCCTATGTGATAATAAATAAATTCACTAAAACTAACGTCATCTCGCCAGATTTGTAAGTTTCCGCATAGATTTCCAACAGTGGCTTGCTTCCTGCCGATATTTACGTATAATGCGCGGGCCTACCTAATATTGATAGGTCAGATTGAAACTAATCTGTCAGTCACAGCCTAGTGTTGTAACTGAACAATACTCCCGATATGGGGGTTATATGTTGAACGATTACACTCCCCCATCAATCGAAATGGGTGTGAGGAGTAATCATTTACGTTTATAAATAATTGGAGCTCTGGTCTCATGCAGAACCAAAGAATCCGTATCCGCCTGAAAGCGTTTGATCATCGTTTGATCGATCAATCAACTGCGGAAATCGTCGAGACTGCCAAGCGCACTGGTGCGCAGGTTCGTGGTCCGATCCCGCTGCCAACTCGCAAAGAGCGCTTTACTGTTCTGATCTCTCCGCACGTCAATAAAGATGCGCGCGATCAGTACGAAATTCGCACTCACAAGCGTCTAGTTGACATCGTTGAGCCAACCGAGAAAACCGTTGATGCTCTGATGCGTCTGGATCTGGCTGCCGGTGTAGACGTGCAGATCAGCCTGGGTTAATCAGGTCATTGAGCGATTGAGAGGTTGAAACAATGATTGGTTTAGTCGGTAAAAAAGTGGGCATGACTCGTATCTTCACTGAAGATGGCGTTTCAATCCCAGTAACTGTTATCGAAATTGAAGCGAACCGCGTAACTCAGGTCAAAAGCCTGGAGAATGACGGATACCGTGCTGTGCAAGTAACTACCGGTGCTAAAAAAGCTAACCGCGTTACTAAACCAGAAGCGGGTCATTTCGCTAAAGCTGGCGTAGAAGCTGGCCGTGGTCTGTGGGAATTCCGCCTTCCAGAAGGTCAAGAGTTTACTGCTGGTCAAGAAATTAGCGTCGAGATTTTTGCAGACGTTAAGAAAGTCGACGTTACAGGTACGTCTAAAGGTAAAGGTTTTGCCGGTACTGTTAAGCGCTGGAATTTCCGTACCCAAGATGCTACCCATGGTAACTCCTTGTCTCACCGTGTTCCGGGTTCTATCGGTCAAAACCAGACTCCGGGCAAAGTGTTCAAAGGCAAGAAAATGGCTGGCCACCTGGGTGACGAACGTGTAACCGTTCAAAGCCTGGACGTAGTACGTGTTGACGCTGAGCGCAACCTGCTGTTGGTTAAGGGTGCTGTACCGGGCGCAACCGGTGGCAACCTGATCGTTAAACCAGCTGTGAAGGCGTAAGGGGATAGCAATGGAATTAGTATTGAAAGACGCGCAAGGCGCGCTGACTGTTTCCGAAACTACCTTCGGTCGTGATTTCAACGAAGCGCTGGTACATCAGGTTGTTGTTGCTTATGCAGCAGGTGCCCGTCAAGGTACTCGTGCTCAGAAGACCCGCGCTGAAGTAACAGGTTCCGGTAAGAAGCCGTGGCGTCAAAAAGGTACCGGCCGTGCGCGTGCAGGTTCTGTAAAGAGCCCAATCTGGCGTTCAGGTGGTGTGACCTTTGCTGCGAAGCCTCAGGATCACAGTCAGAAAGTAAATAAAAAGATGTACCGCGGCGCGCTGAAAAGCATTCTGTCCGAACTGGTACGTCAAGATCGTCTGATCATTGTCGAAAAGTTCTCTGTTGAAGCACCTAAAACTAAGTTGCTGGCGCAGAAACTGAAAGATATGGCTCTGGAAGATGTGCTGATCGTAACGGGTGAACTGGACGAGAACTTGTTCTTGGCAGCTCGCAACCTGTACAAGGTTGACGTTCGCGATGTAGCCGGTATCGACCCAGTTAGCCTGATCGCCTTCGACAAGGTGGTTATGACTGCTGATGCTGTGAAGCAAGTTGAGGAGATGCTGGCATGATTCGTGAAGAACGTCTGCTGAAAGTACTGCGCGCGCCGCATGTATCTGAAAAAGCGTCCGCTGCGATGGAAAAGAATAACACCATCGTTCTCAAAGTTGCCAAAGACGCGACCAAAGCAGAAATTAAAGCTGCAGTGCAGAAACTGTTTGAAGTCGAAGTCGAAGACGTTAACACCTTGCTGGTTAAAGGCAAGAGTAAGCGTCACGGTCAGCGTGTTGGTCGTCGTAGCGACTGGAAAAAAGCTTACGTCACCCTGAAAGAAGGCCAGAATCTGGACTTCATCGGCGGCGCAGAGTAAGTCGGAGGAGTAAACAATGGCAATTGTTAAATGTAAACCTACATCTCCGGGTCGTCGCCACGTTGTTAAAGTGGTTAACCCTGAGCTGCACAAGGGTAAGCCTTATGCCCCGTTGCTTGAAGCATTAAGCAAAAGCGGTGGCCGTAACAACAATGGCCGTATCACTACCCGTCATATCGGTGGTGGCCACAAGCAACATTATCGTCTGGTTGACTTCAAACGCAACAAAGATGGTATCCCTGCTGTGGTTGAGCGTCTGGAGTACGATCCGAACCGTTCCGCGAACATCGCGTTGGTTCTGTACAAAGACGGCGAACGCCGTTACATCCTGGCGCCGAAAGGCCTGAAAGCTGGTGACCAGATTCAATCTGGCGTTGATGCTGCAATTAAAGCAGGTAATACCCTGCCTATGCGTAACATCCCAGTTGGTTCAACGGTTCATAACGTAGAAATGAAACCAGGTAAAGGCGGCCAATTGGCTCGTTCTGCTGGTGCATACGTTCAGATCGTTGCTCGTGACGGTTCCTACGTTACTCTGCGTCTGCGCTCCGGCGAAATGCGCAAGGTTCTAGCTGATTGCCGCGCCACCTTAGGTGAAGTCGGTAACGCTGAACATATGCTGCGTGTCCTGGGTAAAGCAGGTGCTAGTCGTTGGCGTGGTATTCGTCCTACCGTTCGCGGTACGGCGATGAACCCGGTAGATCACCCACACGGTGGTGGTGAAGGTCGTAACTTTGGTAAGCACCCGGTAACCCCGTGGGGCGTTCAGACCAAAGGTAAGAAGACCCGTAGCAACAAGCGTACTGATAAGTTCATCGTACGTCGCCGTAGTAAAAAATAATTAGAGGATAAGCCATGCCACGTTCTCTCAAGAAAGGTCCCTTCATTGACCTGCACTTGCTGAAGAAGGTAGAGAAAGCGGTGGAAAGCGGAGACAAGAAGCCAATTCGGACTTGGTCCCGTCGTTCAACGGTCTTTCCAAATATGATCGGTTTGACCATCGCTGTCCATAATGGTCGTCAGCACGTTCCTGTATTTGTTTCCGATGAAATGGTCGGTCACAAATTGGGTGAATTCGCGCCGACCCGTACTTATCGCGGCCATGCGGCCGATAAAAAGGCTAAAAAGCGCTAAGGTAGGAGGAAGAGATGGAAACTATCGCTAAACATCGCCACGCTCGTTCTTCTGCTCAGAAGGTTCGCTT
The DNA here is from genome assembly GCF_963892745.1 of Yersinia sp. Marseille-Q3913. Taxonomy (NCBI): domain Bacteria; kingdom Pseudomonadati; phylum Pseudomonadota; class Gammaproteobacteria; order Enterobacterales; family Yersiniaceae; genus Yersinia; species Yersinia sp. Marseille-Q3913. The sequence goes on from NZ_CAWQAF010000012.1 coordinate 63,386, forward strand.
GGTAGCGGACCTGATTCGCGGTAAGAAAGTGTCGCAAGCTCTGGAAACTCTGGCCTATACCAACAAGAAAGCTGCTGGTTTGGTTAAGAAAGTGCTGGAGTCTGCCATTGCTAACGCAGAACACAACGATGGCGCTGACATCGATGATCTGAAAGTCACGAAGATCTTCGTAGACGAAGGCCCTAGCATGAAGCGCATTATGCCGCGTGCAAAAGGTCGTGCAGATCGCATCCTGAAGCGCACCAGCCACATTACTGTGGTTGTGTCCGATCGCTGAGACTCTGGAGACTAGCAATGGGTCAGAAAGTACATCCTAATGGTATTCGACTAGGTATTGTCAAAGCTTGGAACTCTACCTGGTACGCAAATACCAAAGAATTCGCTGACAACCTGGACAGCGACTTTAAAGTTCGCCAATTCTTGACTAAAGAATTAGCGAAAGCTTCCGTTTCTCGCATCGTTATCGAGCGTCCAGCGAAGAGCATCCGTGTGACTATTCACACCGCTCGTCCTGGCATCGTTATCGGCAAGAAAGGTGAAGATGTCGAAAAACTGCGTAAGGTCGTAGCGGATATCGCTGGCGTTCCTGCACAGATTAACATCGCCGAAGTCCGTAAACCGGAACTGGACGCAAAATTGGTTGCTGACAGCATCACTTCACAGCTGGAACGTCGCGTTATGTTCCGTCGTGCTATGAAGCGTGCTGTACAGAACGCAATGCGTCTTGGCGCTAAAGGTATCAAAGTTGAAGTAAGCGGCCGCCTTGGCGGTGCTGAAATCGCGCGTACCGAATGGTACCGTGAAGGTCGTGTTCCGTTGCATACACTGCGTGCGGATATCGATTACAACACATCTGAAGCGCACACCACTTATGGTGTAATCGGCGTAAAGGTATGGATCTTCAAAGGTGAGATCTTGGGTGGTATGGCTGCTGTTGAACAACCGGAACCGGCTGCTCAACCTAAAAAGCAGCAGCGTAAAGGCCGCAAGTAAGGAGAATCGCTGATGTTACAACCAAAGCGTACAAAATTCCGTAAGATGCACAAAGGCCGTAACCGTGGCCTTGCGCAAGGTACGGATGTTAGCTTCGGTGAGTTCGGCCTGAAAGCTTGTGGCCGTTGCCGCCTGACGGCTCGTCAAATCGAAGCAGCCCGTCGTGCGATGACACGTGCAATTAAGCGTCAAGGTAAGGTCTGGATCCGTGTATTCCCGGACAAACCGATCACCGAGAAGCCGCTCGAAGTACGTATGGGTAAAGGTAAGGGTAACGTAGAGTATTGGGTTGCCCTGATCCAGCCAGGAAAAGTTTTATTTGAAATGGCTGGTGTGCCGGAAGAAACTGCTCGCGAAGCATTTAAGCTCGCTGCAGCGAAACTGCCTGTAGGAACCACCTTTGTAACTAAGACGGTGATGTAATGAAAGCACAAGAGCTGCGTGAAAAAAGCGTTGAAGAGCTGAACACTGAGCTGCTCAACCTGCTGCGTGAGCAATTTAATTTGCGCATGCAGGCGGCTAGTGGCCAGCTGCAACAAACTCACCTGTCGAAACAAGTGCGCCGTAATATCGCACGTGTTAAGACTTTACTGACTGAAAAGGCGGGTGCGTAATGACTGACCAAATCCGTACTCTGCAAGGTCGCGTAGTTAGTGACAAAATGGAGAAATCCATGGTTGTTGCTATCGAACGTGTGGTGAAGCACCCGATTTACGGGAAATTCATCCGTCGTACGACGAAATTGCATGTACATGACGAGAACAATGAATGTGGTATCGGTGACGTGGTAGAAATCCGCGAATGCCGTCCACTGTCAAAGACTAAGTCTTGGACGCTTGTTCGCGTTGTAGAGAAAGCGATTCTGTAATAGAGTAGCTGACTCGAACATAATAAGCGGCTCAGAAAGTGGGCCGCTTATTTTTTCTACCCACTTTTTCCTATCAAAGGATGTGGAACCGGTGTTATAATGCCGCGCCCTCATTAGTGGGGCTTTTAAACGACCTATTCTGGGTCCTAAAGTAGTAGTTGACATTAGCGGAGCACTAACATGATCCAAGAACAGACTATGCTGAACGTGGCCGACAACTCCGGTGCACGTCGCGTAATGTGTATCAAGGTTCTAGGTGGCTCGCACCGTCGCTACGCAGGCATCGGCGACATCATCAAGATCACCATCAAGGAAGCAATTCCTCGTGGCAAGGTGAAGAAAGGCGATGTTCTGAAGGCGGTAGTGGTGCGCACCAAGAAGGGTGTACGTCGCCCGGACGGTTCTGTCATTCGCTTCGATGGTAACGCTTGTGTTATTTTAAATAATAACAGCGAGCAGCCAATCGGCACGCGTATTTTTGGGCCGGTAACTCGTGAACTGCGTAATGAGAAGTTCATGAAAATTATCTCTCTGGCACCAGAAGTACTCTAAGGAGCGAACCATGGCAGCGAAAATCCGTCGTGATGACGAAGTTATCGTGCTAACCGGGAAAGACAAAGGTAAGCGCGGTAAAGTAAAGAATGTCCTGTCTGCTGGTAAGGTCATTGTTGAAGGTATCAACCTGGTTAAAAAACATCAGAAGCCGGTTCCGGCCCTGAACCAACCAGGTGGCATTGTTGAAAAAGAAGCTGCAATTCAAGTTTCCAACCTTGCGCTGTTCAACGCGACAACCGGTAAGGCTGACCGTGTAGGCTTTAGATTCGAAGACGGCAAAAAAGTCCGTTTCTTTAAATCTAACAGCGAAACTATCAAGTAATTTGGAGTAATACGATGGCGAAACTGCATGATTACTACAAAGACGAGGTGGTCAAACAACTGATGTCTCAGTTTGGCTACAACTCTGTCATGCAAGTCCCTCGGGTCGAGAAGATCACCCTGAACATGGGTGTTGGTGAAGCGATCGCTGACAAGAAACTGCTGGATAATGCAGCAGCTGACTTGGCAGCTATCTCCGGCCAAAAGCCGTTTATCACCAAAGCACGCAAATCTGTTGCAGGCTTCAAAATCCGTCAGGGCTATCCGATCGGCTGTAAAGTAACCCTGCGTGGCGAACGCATGTGGGAATTCTTTGAGCGTCTGATTACCATTGCTGTTCCGCGTATCCGTGACTTCCGTGGCTTGTCCGCTAAGTCATTCGATGGTCGTGGAAACTACAGCATGGGTGTGCGCGAGCAGATCATCTTCCCGGAAATCGACTACGATAAAGTCGATCGTGTACGTGGTTTGGATATTACCATTACCACTACTGCGAAATCCGATGATGAAGGCCGTGCATTGTTGGCTGCTTTTAAATTCCCATTCCGCAAGTAAGGTAGGGTTACTGATGGCTAAGCAATCAATGAAAGCACGCGAAGTCGTTCGCGTGAAACTAGCTAACAAATACCGCGCTCAACGCGAGGAATTAAAAGCTATTATCTCTGGTGTGAACTCATCCGACGAAGATCGTTGGAATGCTGTTCTGAAGCTGCAGTCTCTGCCGCGTGATTCCAGCCCGTCCCGTCAGCGTAACCGCTGCAACCAAACTGGTCGTCCGCATGGTTTCCTGCGGAAGTTCGGGTTGAGCCGTATTAAAGTCCGTGAAACCGCAATGCGCGGTGAAATCCCGGGCCTTAAAAAGGCTAGCTGGTAATTGTCACCAATTGAATCACGGGAGTAAAGACAGATGAGCATGCAAGATCCGATCGCGGATATGCTGACCCGTATCCGTAACGGTCAAGCCGCAAACAAAGTTGCGGTCACCATGCCTTCCTCCAAGCTGAAAGTGGCAATTGCCAACGTTCTGAAGGAAGAAGGCTTTATTGAAGATTTTAAAATCGAAGGCGACACTAAGCCTACTTTGGAATTAGCACTTAAGTATTTCCAGGGCAAGGCAGTGGTAGAAAGCATTCAACGTATCAGCCGTCCAGGTCTGCGCATCTATAAGAAAAAAGATGAGCTGCCAAAAGTTATGGCCGGTTTGGGTATCGCTGTTATTTCTACCTCTAAAGGTGTTATGACCGATCGTGCAGCTCGCCAAGCTGGTCTTGGTGGCGAGATTATCTGCTACGTAGCTTAATTCGGGAGGAAAGAATGTCTCGTGTTGCAAAAGCACCCGTCGTCATTCCTGCCGGCGTAGAGGTAAAACTCAACGGTCAGGTTATTTCGATAAAGGGTAAGAACGGCGAGCTGACTCGTACCGTCCATAGCGCTGTTGAAGTTAAGCAAGAAGATAATACATTGACTTTCGCTCCACGCGAAGGCGCTGTAGACGGTTGGGCCCAAGCGGGTACCACTCGTGCACTGCTTAACGCAATGGTCGTTGGTGTTACCGAAGGCTTCACTAAGAAGCTTCAACTGGTAGGCGTAGGTTACCGTGCCGCAGTTAAAGGCAACGTGGTGAATTTAGCCTTAGGCTTCTCTCATCCAGTTGACCATGAATTGCCGGCTGGCATCACTGCCGAATGCCCGACCCAAACTGAAATCGTGCTGAAAGGCGCTGATAAGCAGGTGATTGGTCAGGTTGCAGCAGATTTGCGTGCCTACCGTCGTCCTGAGCCTTATAAAGGCAAGGGTGTCCGTTACGCCGACGAAGTCGTGCGTACCAAAGAGGCTAAGAAGAAGTAAGGTAACACTATGGATAAGAAAGCAGCTCGTATCCGTCGTGCGACCCGCGCACGCCGCAAGCTCAAAGAACTGGGTGCGACTCGCCTGGTGGTACATCGTACCCCACGCCATATTTACGCGCAGGTTATTGCACCAAACGGTTCTGAAATTTTGGTAGCAGCTTCTACTGTAGAAAAAGCTATCAATGAGCAATTGAAGTACGCCGGCAACAAAGATGCCGCCGCAGCTGTAGGTAAAGCTGTTGCAGAGCGCGCATTGGAAAAAGGGATCACGAAAGTATCCTTTGACCGTTCCGGTTTCCAATATCATGGTCGAGTCCAGGCACTGGCAGATGCTGCCCGTGAAGCTGGCCTTCAGTTCTAAGGTAGAGGTGTAAGATGTCACACATCGAAAAACAAGCTGGCGAACTGCAGGAAAAGCTGATCGCGGTAAACCGCGTATCTAAAACCGTAAAAGGTGGCCGTATTTTCAGCTTTACCGCACTGACAGTAGTTGGTGATGGTAACGGTCGCGTTGGTTTTGGCTACGGCAAAGCACGCGAAGTTCCGGCAGCGATCCAGAAAGCGATGGAAAAAGCCCGTCGCGCTATGATTAATGTTGCTTTGGATAACGGTACTCTGCAGCACCCAGTTAAAGGTGCTCACACGGGTTCTCGTGTATTCATGCAACCAGCTTCTGAAGGTACCGGTATTATTGCCGGTGGTGCAATGCGCGCCGTCTTGGAAGTTGCAGGGGTTCATAACGTATTGGCCAAGGCATATGGTTCTACTAACCCGATCAACGTGGTTCGTGCAACTATTTTAGCTCTGGAAGATATGAAATCCCCAGAAATGGTCGCTGCCAAGCGTGGTAAGTCCGTCGAAGAAATTCTAGGGAAATAACCATGGCAAAGACTATTAAAGTAACTCAAACAAAAAGCAGTATCGGTCGTTTGCCGAAACACAAGGCAACTCTGATCGGTTTAGGTCTGCGTCGTATTGGTCATACTGTAGAGCGTGAGGATACTCCCGCTGTACGTGGTATGGTCAACTTGGTTTCCTACATGGTTAAAGTTGAGGAGTAACAGATGCGTTTAAATACTCTGTCTCCGGCTGAAGGTGCCAAGCATGCGCCGAAGCGTGTAGGTCGTGGTATCGGTTCTGGCCTGGGTAAAACTGCTGGTCGTGGTCACAAAGGTCAGAACTCACGTTCTGGCGGTGGCGTACGTCGTGGTTTTGAAGGTGGTCAGATGCCTTTATATCGTCGTTTGCCGAAATTCGGCTTCACCTCTCGCAAAGCTATGATCACAGCAGAAGTTCGTCTGTCTGAACTGGCTTTAGTGGAAGGCGACGTAATCGACCTGAACACGCTGAAAGCCGCTAACGTTGTTGGTACCCAGATTGAGTTCGCGAAAGTTATGCTTTCAGGCGAAATCACTCGTGCGGTAACTCTTCGTGGTCTGCGTGTCACCAAAGGCGCTCGTGCTGCTATCGAAGCTGCTGGCGGTAAAATTGAGGAATAAGTAGCAGATGGCTAAGCAACCAGGATTAGATTTTCAAAGTGCTAAAGGCGGATTAGGCGAACTGAAGCGCAGACTTTTGTTTGTTATCGGTGCGCTTATTGTTTTCCGTATCGGCTCTTTTATTCCGATTCCTGGTATCGATGCCACTGTGCTTGCTAAATTGCTCGAGCAGCAGAGAGGGACCATCATTGAAATGTTTAACATGTTCTCTGGTGGTGCTCTCAGTCGTGCTTCTATCTTTGCCTTGGGTATCATGCCGTATATTTCGGCATCAATTATTATCCAGCTGTTAACGGTGGTTCATCCAGCGTTAGCAGAAATTAAGAAAGAAGGGGAAGCTGGCCGTCGTAAGATTAGCCAGTACACCCGTTATGGCACGTTGGTATTGGCTATATTCCAATCGATCGGTATTGCTACCGGTCTACCGAATATGCCTGGGATGCAAGGTCTGGTAATCAATCCAGGCTTTGCTTTCTATTTTACCGCTGTTGTTAGCTTGGTCACCGGGACAATGTTCCTGATGTGGCTTGGCGAACAGATTACTGAGCGTGGTATCGGTAACGGTATTTCAATCATAATCTTTGCTGGTATTGTTGCTGGTCTACCACCTGCAATAGCCCATACCATCGAGCAAGCTCGGCAAGGCGACCTGCACTTCCTCCTGTTGCTGTTGGTTGCAGTATTAGTGTTTGCAGTAACCTTCTTCGTTGTTTTCATTGAACGTGGTCAACGTCGTATCGTCGTTAACTATGCTAAACGTCAACAAGGTCGTCGTGTTTATGCAGCACAGAGCACACACTTACCGTTGAAAGTGAACATGGCCGGGGTTATCCCAGCAATCTTTGCTTCCAGCATAATTCTGTTCCCTGCCACGATTGCATCATGGTTTGGGGGCGGGACAGGTTGGAACTGGCTGACGACTATTTCGATGTATTTGCAGCCAGGACAGCCGCTTTATGTGTTACTCTATGCGTCTGCAATCATCTTCTTCTGTTTCTTCTACACGGCGCTAGTTTTCAACCCGCGTGAAACAGCAGATAACCTGAAGAAGTCCGGTGCATTCGTGCCAGGAATTCGTCCGGGAGAGCAAACGGCGAAGTACATCGATAAAGTAATGACGCGTCTAACCTTAATTGGTGCGATGTATATTACTTTCATCTGCCTGATCCCGGAGTTCATGCGTGACGCGATGAAAGTACCATTTTACTTTGGTGGTACCTCCCTACTTATCGTAGTGGTGGTCATCATGGACTTTATGGCTCAAGTGCAAACTCTGATGATGTCGAGTCAATACGAGTCTGCATTGAAGAAAGCAAACCTGAAAGGCTATAACCGCTAATCAGGGATGTTTGAGAAGTTACGGAGAGTAAAAATGAAAGTTCGTGCTTCCGTCAAGAAATTATGTCGTAACTGCAAAATTGTTAAGCGTAACGGTGTCGTTCGCGTAATCTGCAGTGCCGAACCAAAGCATAAACAGCGTCAAGGCTGATTTATCTTGCATATTTTTCTTGCAAAGTTGGGTTGAGCTGGCTAGATTAGCCAGCCAATCTTTTGTATGTGACTGCAATGCTATTTGAGTATCCTGAAAACGGGCTTTTCAGAATGGTATTGCTGTATAAAATAGTAGGAGTGCATAGTGGCCCGTATAGCAGGCATTAACATTCCTGATCAGAAACATACCGTTATCGCATTGACTGCGATCTACGGCATCGGTAAAACTCGCTCACAGGCTATCTGTGTTGCAGCGGGTATTGCTGAAAATGTTAAGATCAGTGAGCTGTCTGAAGAGCAAATCGAGAAGCTGCGTGACGAAGTTGCCAAGTACGTTGTAGAAGGTGATCTGCGTCGTGAGGTGACCCTGAGCATCAAGCGTCTGATGGACCTTGGGACTTATCGTGGTTTGCGTCATCGTCGTGGTCTACCAGTTCGCGGTCAGCGTACTAAGACCAACGCACGTACCCGTAAGGGTCCGCGTAAACCGATCAAGAAATAATCGGGGTGATTGAATAATGGCAAAGGCACCTATTCGTGCACGTAAGCGTGTAAGAAAGACAGTCTCTGACGGTGTGGCTCATATCCATGCTTCTTTCAACAACACCATCGTTACCATTACAGATCGTCAAGGTAACGCATTGGGTTGGGCAACAGCAGGTGGTTCCGGTTTCCGTGGATCTCGTAAGTCTACTCCGTTCGCAGCGCAAGTTGCAGCAGAGCGCTGCGCTGACGCAGTGAAAGAATACGGTATCAAGAATCTGGAAGTTATGGTTAAAGGACCTGGTCCGGGCCGTGAGTCTACTATCCGTGCGTTAAACGCGGCTGGTTTCCGCATCACTAATATTACTGATGTGACTCCGATCCCTCATAACGGTTGTCGTCCGCCGAAAAAGCGCCGCGTATAACGCTGCTTTTAGGTTTGTTGGAGAGAGAAAATGGCAAGATATTTGGGGCCTAAGCTCAAGCTGAGCCGTCGTGAGGGCACAGACTTATTCCTTAAGTCTGGCGTTCGTGCGATTGACACCAAGTGTAAGATCGAACAACCACCTGGCCAGCACGGTGCGCGTAAACCGCGTCTGTCTGACTACGGTGTGCAGTTACGTGAAAAGCAAAAAGTTCGCCGTATCTATGGTGTTCTAGAACGTCAATTCCGTAACTACTATAAAGAAGCAGCACGTCTGAAAGGCAACACTGGTGCAAACCTGTTGCAACTGCTGGAAGGTCGTCTGGATAACGTAGTTTACCGTATGGGCTTTGGCGCAACTCGTGCTGAATCACGTCAGCTGGTTAGTCATAAAGCTATCATGGTAAATGGTCGCGTTGTTAACATCGCTTCTTATCAGGTATCTCCGAATGACGTAGTCAGCATCCGTGAGAAAGCTAAAAAGCAGTCTCGTGTTAAGGCAGCTTTGGAGCTGGCTGAGCAGCGTGAAAAGCCGACTTGGCTGGAAGTTGATGCTGTCAAGATGGAAGGTGTGTTCAAACGTATTCCTGAACGTACTGATCTGTCTGCGGACATTAATGAACACCTGATCGTCGAGCTTTACTCCAAGTAAAGCTTAGTACCAAAGAGAGGACACAATGCAGGGTTCTGTGACAGAGTTTCTAAAACCGCGCCTGGTAGATATCGAGCAAGTCAGTTCGACGCACGCCAAGGTGACCCTTGAGCCGTTAGAGCGTGGCTTTGGCCATACTCTCGGCAACGCACTGCGCCGTATTCTGCTTTCATCTATGCCGGGTTGCGCGGTGACCGAGGTTGAGATTGATGGTGTACTGCATGAGTACAGCACCAAAGAAGGCGTACAGGAAGATATCCTGGAGATCCTGCTCAACCTGAAAGGGCTGGCGGTGAGAGTTCAGGGTAAAGATGAAGTTATTCTTACCCTGAATAAGTCTGGCATTGGCCCTGTGACTGCAGCCGATATCACCCATGATGGTGATGTCGAAATCGTCAAGCCGCAGCACGTTATCTGCCACCTGACCGATGAAAACGCATCTATTAGTATGCGTATCAAAGTTCAACGTGGTCGTGGTTATGTGCCGGCTTCTGCCCGAATTCATTCGGAAGAAGATGAGCGCCCGATTGGTCGTCTGTTAGTAGACGCATGCTATAGCCCTGTAGAGCGTATTGCCTACAATGTTGAAGCAGCGCGTGTAGAACAGCGTACCGACCTGGACAAGTTGGTTATCGAGATGGAAACCAATGGTACGATCGATCCTGAAGAGGCGATCCGCCGTGCGGCAACTATCTTGGCTGAACAGCTTGAAGCTTTCGTTGACCTACGTGATGTACGTCAGCCGGAAGTTAAAGAAGAGAAGCCAGAGTTTGATCCGATCCTGCTGCGCCCTGTTGACGATCTGGAATTGACTGTCCGCTCTGCTAACTGCCTCAAGGCAGAAGCTATCCACTACATCGGTGATCTGGTACAGCGTACCGAGGTTGAGTTGCTGAAAACGCCGAACCTGGGTAAAAAATCTCTTACTGAGATTAAAGACGTGCTCGCTTCACGTGGTCTTTCTTTAGGCATGCGCCTAGAAAATTGGCCGCCAGCTAGCATTGCTGACGAGTAACCGGATCACAGGTTAAGGTTTTACTGAGAAGGATAAGGTCATGCGCCATCGTAAGAGTGGTCGTCAACTGAACCGTAACAGCAGCCATCGCCAGGCTATGTTCCGTAACATGGCCGGCTCTTTGGTTCGTCATGAGATAATCAAGACGACCCTGCCGAAAGCGAAAGAGCTGCGTCGCGTTGTTGAGCCGCTGATTACTCTTGCCAAGACCGACAGCGTAGCTAATCGTCGTCTGGCATTCGCCCGTACTCGTGATAACGAGATCGTGGCAAAACTGTTTAACGAGCTAGGCCCGCGTTTCGCGAGCCGCGCCGGTGGTTACACTCGCATTCTTAAGTGTGGCTTCCGTGCAGGCGACAACGCACCGATGGCTTACATCGAGTTAGTTGATCGTGCTGCATCGCAAGCAGAAGTAGTTGCTGCAGAGTAATCTGTAAACGCGTAAAAAAACCGGGCTTGCCCGGTTTTTTTACGTCTATAATTCAATGACGTAATTCATACCCTCGTGCTTTGCCTCTTTTCCCCCTATTATTTATCCGTGAGTCCATTAATCTTAACTAACCTTCAATTTTGAAAGGTCTTCTCTCTGAGGTGGATATGGCATTAATTGATGAATGGGTTGAAAGACACATTATTCAAGCCCTGGAAAATGGCGAGCTCGATAATCTGCCAGGAAATGGGAAGCCGCTACAACTCGATGATGATGCCTTTGTTCCTCTCGATCTGAGAGTTGGGTATAGATTACTGAAAAATGCAGGATACCTTCCTCCTCAATTGCAAGACCGTCAGGAAGCACTTACTATTGTTGACTTGTTATCACAGCTAGAAAAGCAGCATGATGATCATGTAAAACTGCATAAGCGGTTGTTCTTGCTAGAGATGCGACTGAGACAAGCGGGAATTAGCACTGATTTTCTGCATCTAGAGTATCAACATAAAGTGGCTGATAAGCTGTTAAAAGAGGGATAAGTAATGTTAAAAATTGGGCAACTCGCTAAACTTGCCGATGTTACACCAGATACTATTCGGTACTATGAGAAGCAAGGCATGATGCAACACGGTGAACGGACGGAAGGCGGTTATAGACTTTATAATGAACAAGATTTGCAGCGCTTGCGGTTTATCCGTTATGCGAAGCAGCTCGGGTTTACATTGGAAACTATCGCTGAATTACTGTCGATCCGCGTCGATCCTGCACATCATACATGCCAAGAGTCCAAGGCAATTGTCGATTCGCGGTTACATGATGTAGAAAGCAAGATTGCTGAGCTGAAAAAAATGCGTGAGTCACTGAAACGTCTTAGTAATGCTTGTTGTGGGAGTTCACATGCGACGACTTATTGCTCTATTTTGGAAGCATTGGAGCAGGGAGCGGCTGAAGAATTAGTTTAAGGTTAGAGTTTTTTAGATGGGGAGCTTAATTTGGTTCAAACAAGCAGTATCATCTGTGGGTTTTTTAATCTATATCATCAGTGAGGCACCATTATGACGACATATCGCCATACCAAAGGAAAAATAAAAGATAATGCATTAGAAGCGCTACTCCATGACCCCCTTTTCAGGCAGCGCATTGAGAAGAGTAGTAAAGGAAAAGGGAGTTACCAGCGTAAAGATAAACACGCAAAAGGTGGTAACTGGGAGGCCAGTGGTAAGCAATCGATAGATTCTTTACCACTGGCCTTCTGATTTACGGGTAATAAAAACGCCATCGGTCTGATGGCGTTAACGTACTAGCGAATTGAAATTATTTTGATTGCTGTGCTTTCAGCAAATCACGGATCTCTGCTAATAACTTCTCTTCAGTTGTTGGTGCCGGCGCTGCTGCAGGTTCTTCCGCTTTCTCACGGCGCATTTTATTCATAAGCTTAACTGCGGAGAATATTGCCAGGGCCACAATAACAAAATCAAAAATACTTTGAATGAAGGTACCGTAATTCATTACAACTGCAGGTATCGTCCCTTCGGCAGCGCGTAATACGAAATGGAATTGTTTAAAATCGACGCCACCTAGTAATAAGCCCAATGGGGGCATAATGATATCGGCAACAAGTGAAGAAACAATTCTGCCAAATGCCGCACCAATAATTACACCGACAGCTAAGTCTACCACATTGCCACGCATGGCAAATTCACGAAATTCCTTCATAAAACTCATAACCCACACCCCATTTCAAAATGAATGACTTAATTTTAGCTAAATAAAACTCGGTACGAGCATAATTATAGGAAATTTTTCCCAATCCCCCATGGGATTAGTTTTAATTTATAAGTTAGCTTGGTTAGCTTAACTATTATTCATTACAAGAAGAATGGACTTGGTTGGAACAGCCGTTCAACGTCGGGAACAAATTTCTTATGAGTAATAAACATCACAACATGATCGCCCTGCTTAATAATGGAATTACCGTTAGCAATAATAACTTCATCACCGCGCACAATAGCCCCAATCGTCGTACCTGGCGGCAACTTGATATCTTCAACCATTCGGCCGACAACTTTTGATGTGCTTTCATCACCATGGGCAATAGCTTCTATCGCCTCAGCAACACCACGTCTTAGCGAGGACACGCTGACGATATCTGCTTTACGAACATGGCCTAACAGCGCAGAAATAGTGGCTTGTTGTGGTGAAATAACTATATCAATGACACTTCCCTGAACCAGATCAACATAAGCGCTACGTTGGATTAATACCATCGCCTTTTTTGCACCCATACGTTTTGCCAGCATAGCTGACATAATATTGGCTTCATCATCATTGGTAATCGCGATAAAAACATCTACCTGCTCAATGTGCTCTTCTGCCAGTAATTCTTGATCTGAAGCATCACCATAAAAAACAATTGTGTCATGCAGCATTTCGGCTAATTCGGCAGCTCTCTGCTGGTCGCGTTCAATTAATTTTACGCTGTAATCTTTTTCCAATCGTAGGGCTAAGCCTGCCCCCACATTCCCGCCGCCAACAATCATAATGCGTTTGTAGGGTTTCTCTAAACGCTGTAACTCACTCATTACCGCGCGAATATGCTGTGAGGCTGCGACAAAGAAGACTTCATCACCCGCTTCAATGATAGTTGAGCCCTGGGGACGAATCGGACGATCTTGACGAAATATAGCGGCAACGCGGGTATCAATATGCGGCATATGTTCACGTAGGGATGACAATGCATTCCCTACCAGCGGCCCGCCATAATAGGCCTTAACGGCGGCAATACTGACTTTACCTTCAGCAAAATTAACCACCTGCAAAGCACCGGGATACTCGATTAATTTGTAGATATAGTCGATAACCAGCTGTTCTGGTGATATTAGATGATCAATAGGAACGGCTTCTGGAAGAAATAATTTGTCGGCTTCGCGGATATATTCAGCTGAACGAATACGAGCAATACGGTTTGGCGTATTAAATAGTGAGTAGGCTATTTGGCAGGCAACCATATTGGTTTCGTCAGAATTCGTCACTGCAACCAACATATCAGCATCTTCTGCCCCCGCTTCTCGTAAAACGCGAGGGTGCGAACCATGCCCCTGGACTACACGTAGATCAAATTTATCTTGCAACTGGCGTAGGCGGCCGGAGTCAACATCAACGACAGTGATATCATTGTTTTCACCCACCAGATTTTCCGCCAGGGTTCCACCAACTTGCCCCGCCCCAAGAATAATTATTTTCATAGCGCTCTCTGTTTCACACTGAAATTAGGTTTGAGGCATAGCAAAAGCCACGACTATTTTTTGATCAACTTAGCCTTTTGATTAACTTGGCATAAAAGAAACCATCGCCATCCTCAGGGTGGGGCAGATTCTGTTTACCGGGCGCTGCAGTCGTACCTGTTTCAACCAATTCGGCTTCAGAATGACGCTGCAAGAAAGCGGTAATCTGTTGCTGATTCTCTTCCGGCAATATAGAGCAGGTAGCATAAACCATTACGCCACCTTTTTTCAGTTTAGGCCAGATAGCTTCAATGATCTCAGATTGCAATTGAGCGAGTTCAGCAATGTCACTGTCTCGGCGTAACCACTTAATATCAGGGTGGCGGCGAATAACCCCGGTTGCTGAGCAAGGCGCATCTAACAGAATACGATCAAATTGTTGATCTCCGCACCATGCCTCTGGGGTTCTGCCATCGCCGACACGTACGACAGCATGCAGTTGCAGGCGTTGTAAATTCTCTTTCACCCGGCTGAGGCGTTGTTCATCAATATCAACCGCCAATACATGGGCCTTTGGTGCCGCTTCCAGAATATGCGTTGTTTTGCCGCCGGGGGCTGCGCAGAGATCAAGGATCTGTTCGCCATTTTGTGGATCAAGCAGATCAACACACCCTTGAGCTGATGCATCTTGCACGGTGACCCAGCCAAGTTCAAAACCGGGTAGCGCACTGACGGCACAGGGTGTGATAAGGCGCAATGCATCGGGATAAACGTCATGTGGGGCTGCATCTATATCGGCTTGTTTTAAGAGTTCGAGATATTCACTGCGTGTATGGTGTAGGCGATTAACACGCAACCACATTGGCGGTTTCTGGTTATTTGCATCTAAAATTTGCTGCCACTGATCGGGATAAGCCAGCTTAATCCGTGCCAATAACCAGCTTGGATGTAGATAGCGGCTATCATTATTTGCCGCACGCCCCAGTAGTTCAACTTGTTGGCGCTGGAATTGACGCAATACACCGTTAATTAGCCCCTTTAATTGTGGGCGTTTTAGCGCAGTAGCACCTTCAACTGTCTCTGCCAGAGCGGCATGGGGGGGGATACGGGTGTAAATTAGCTGATACAGTCCAACCATAATCAGATAATGAAAAACGCGCTGCTTACCCGTCATCGGGCGAGCCATCAACTGCTGGATGCACCACTCTAATTGCGGCAAGACACGCAAAGTGCCAAAACACAACTCCTGCAGCAATGCGCGATCTTTATCAGAAATACTGTTGTGTAGCCCAGGTAAAACGGTACTGAGCGATTGCCCCTGATCCAATACCTGGCTAATTGCTTTGGCAGCGATGCTGCGGAGATTATATGTGTTTTTCATAACCAAAAAAGCCAACAAACGTCAGCAAATAAAGGGAAAGTGGCCCGATGATGAAGTATCGGGCGATGAAATTTATACCCGTCATCTTTCAAGTTGCAGATTTGTCACCCGAATCACTTACTTGTATAAGCTCATCGGGATCCTCTTGTTTGCCGCCTTCCTGCACCAGGAAATCTATTGGGTATATGATTAAATAGATCTTTTATACTAACTGGTTACCGGGAGTAAACCACTCGCGACGTGAGTTTAATAAGTCAGCGGCAGACATGGCTTTTTTCCCAGCAGGTTGCAGTTGAGTGATATTTAAAACACCCTGTGCTGTTGCAACCTGGATACCATGCTTATCTGCATGAATGATGGTTCCGGGCTTGGTATTATCAACCGCTGGGAGTACCTGTGCTTGCCAGACTTTAACCGGCTGTTCATCAACGACAAAATAGCTAACTGGCCAAGGATTAAAAGCACGAATACAACGTTCTAACTGAGCAGCAGAAAGTGACCAATCCAATTTAGCCTCTTCTTTGCTGAGTTTTTCTGCATAAGTCACTTGTGCTTCATCTTGTACTTCTGGCTGTGCACAACCTTCGGCCAATTGTTGCAGTGTTATCAATAAGCCCCGAGGGCCTAATTGTGCCAATTTATCGTACAGTGTCGCACTAGTATCTTCCGGCTGAATATCACATTCAATTTTATGCAGCATATCACCAGTATCTAGCCCAACATCCATCTGCATGATGGTTACCCCAGTTTTTGCATCTCCAGCCCATACTGAACGTTGGATTGGTGCAGCACCACGCCAGCGTGGCAGTAGGGAACCATGGACATTGATGCAGCCTAATCGCGGCATTGCCAATACAGATGCTGGCAGAATCAGGCCATAAGCGACCACTACCATAATATCTGCATTAAGATCGGCAACTAAATGTTGGTTCTCTTCTGGCCGTAATGATTTTGGCTGAAAAACGGGGATACCCTGTTGTTCTGCCAATACTTTAACCGGGCTAGGGGTAAGTTTATTGCCTCGTCCGGCTGGGCGGTCAGGTTGAGTGAAAACACCAACAATCTGATGCTGGGAAGACAACAACGCGCCAAGATGGCGCGCTGCAAAATCAGGAGTTCCGGCAAAAATAATCCGCAAAGAGTCAGACACGTAGGTTTCCTGCATTAGAAGGGGTTAGTTGTCACGGGCATTCAACTTGGCCATTTTCTCCAGCTTTTGGCGGATACGCTGACGTTTCAGCGGCGACAAATAGTCCACAAACAGTTTTCCAACCAAGTGATCCATCTCATGCTGGATACAAATCGCTAATAAATCATCAGCTTCCAGCTCGAATGGTTTACCATCGCGATCTAGCGCTCTGATTTTTACCTTTTCGGCTCGAGGAACCAATGCACGTTGCTCAGGAATTGATAAACAACCTTCTTCGATGCCGGTTTCTCCGCTTTTTTCCAACAGCTCTGGGTTAATTAGCACCAGACGTTGGTCACGGTTTTCCGAGACATCAATGACGATAATTTGTAGGTGAACATCCACTTGTGTTGCGGCAAGACCAATACCTTCCTCTGCGTACATCGTTTCGAACATGTCGTCTACAATGCGCTGGATTTCACCATTGACTTCTTTTACCGGCGCAGCAATTTTGCGCAGCCGCTCATCTGGGTAATGTAATACTTGTAATACTGACATAAATATCTAGATCTGCGTCCGAGTAGTGAATGATATTCAATCTCTATTCTAGACATTTCTCGCTCGGATTGACAGCATTGGCTACCAATTGAACAAATCGGTGTCAGCTTAGGAAACAAGCCAGGGAGGCGATATGTTAGCAGCAGAATTATGGCTCAGGATGAGCAAGGTTAAGGGATTTGGCGTAGCAAAGAGCAGTGGATTGGTCAGGCGGTTACTTGCCAGTGGTGATATTCATCCTGGTCGCTTAGCCGCTTATGGGCTGAGTCCGCACCAGTGTCAGCAGTTTTATCAGGTAGACCCCCACTATATTGAAGCCACATTAACCTGGCTGAATCACCCCTCTCATCACTTATTGACCTATGGTGAGCCAGGCTACCCACCCCGTTTAACCCATATTTCAGGCGCACCTTTGGTGCTTTTTGTTTCCGGCGAACTGGATGTCCTCTATCGCCCACAGATCGCCATGGTTGGGAGCCGCCATTTTAGCCATTATGGTGAACAGTGGGGCCGCCATTTTGCTTCAGAACTGGCCCGAACTGGGTTAGCTATCACCAGCGGCCTTGCCATGGGGA
The DNA here is from genome assembly GCF_963892745.1 of Yersinia sp. Marseille-Q3913. Lineage (NCBI taxonomy): Bacteria > Pseudomonadati > Pseudomonadota > Gammaproteobacteria > Enterobacterales > Yersiniaceae > Yersinia > Yersinia sp. Marseille-Q3913. The sequence goes on from NZ_CAWQAF010000012.1 coordinate 80,834, forward strand.
TCGATGGGATCTGTCATCAGGCGGCTTTGAGCGCGAAAGGTAAGACTATCGCGGTATTAGGCAGTGGATTAGAAAATATCTATCCACGGCGACATAGTCAGTTAGCCAAAGAGATCGAGCACCAAGGCGGGGCATTGGTCTCTGAGTTTTTGACGACCGCATTACCGATTGCCGCTCATTTCCCCAGAAGAAACCGCATCATTAGTGGATTAAGCTCGGCTGTGTTAGTTGTTGAGGCCACAATGAAAAGTGGCTCTTTAATTACTGCCCGCTATGCTATTGAACAAGGGAGAGATGTTTTTGCTTTGCCGGGGCCATTAGGGAGTGAAACCAGCGAAGGTGTGCATTGGTTGATCCAGCAAGGAGCCTATTTGGCAAGCTCGGTACAAGGGGTCGCCGAGCAGCTAGGCGGTTCACTTCAATGGATATCATTACCTGAGAAAGCAATTATTTCTTCATCAGAGAGGCAAGTTGAATTGCCATTTGCTGATGTGTTGGCTAACGTAGGAGATGAGGTGACACCCGTTGATGTCGTCGCCGAACGTGCCGGCCAACCTGTACCAGAGATCGTAAGCAAGTTGCTCGAGCTGGAGTTAGCAGGGTGGATCGCAGCTGTACCCGGCGGCTATGTCCGATTAAGGAGGGCAGGCCATGTTCGACGTTTTAATTTACTTATTTGAAACTTATATGCATAACGAGTCGGAAATGCTTGTCGACCAAGATAAGATTACTGACGATCTTGCTGACGCAGGTTTCTATCGCGAGGATATCAACAACGCCCTGAACTGGTTGGAGGCTCTTGCTGACCTACAAGAAGGGCAGAAAGCACCTTATCTCTATGCCGCCGATCCGCAAGCATTACGTATTTATACTGTGGAAGAGTCTCAACGCCTGGATACCACTTGTCGTGGTTTTATCCTATTTCTTGAACAAATTCAGGTACTACACTTTGATACCCGCGAAATGGTTATCGATCGTATTATGGCGTTAGATTCTAATGAGATCGATCTGGAAGATCTTAAATGGGTTGTGCTGATGGTGTTGTTTAACATACCGGGTTATGAAATTGCCTATCAGCAGATGGAAGAGTTACTTTTTGAAGTCAATGAAGGTTATTTGCACTAGGTGGTAACATCACGGGCTAATAACTTTAATACAGAAGGCGTTATGACGAAAACAGTTACTGCCAAGGATAATGGGTCGTGTCCTGAATGCGGATCGGCTTTAGTCATTCGCAGCGGTGGCCATGGCCCATTCCTTGGTTGTTCGCATTATCCCGACTGCCTGTATATGCGCCCGCTAAAAGCGCAATCTGATGGTCATATCGTGAAAGTTCTGGATGGGCAGCTTTGCCCAGAATGTAGTTCAGAAATGGTATTGCGACAAGGGCGTTTTGGTATGTTTATTGGTTGCAGCCAATATCCACAATGTGACCATACCGAAATGATTGATAAACCTGATGAGACGTCAATCGATTGCCCACAATGTGGTCAAGGAAAACTGCTACAGCGTAAGTCACGGTTTGGGAAGGTTTTCCATGCCTGTAACCGTTATCCGGATTGCCAATTTACCATTAACCAGCAGCCTATTGCCGGAAACTGTGGCTATTGCCACTATCCATTATTAATGGAAAAGAGAACAGCACAAGGCGTCAAACGTTTTTGCGCCAGCAAGTTATGTGGGAAGGTCGTGGCAAGTGAGTGATAACAGAGTAAGCATGAAAGAGAAGAGTAACGTTTTGGCTGATGTGCTGTGGGCATTGCAGCAAGAGGAGGTTATTGCCTATCCGACAGAAGCTGTTTTTGGTTTAGGCTGTGATCCTGATAGCGAAAAGGCAGTGAATGCTCTATTAGCCTTAAAACAGCGGCCATGGCAGAAAGGTTTGATCCTGATTGCCGCCAATTATGAACAATTAAAACCTTATGTTGACGACTCGGCGTTAAGTGACTCACAACGAGAGACTATTTTTTCCTGTTGGCCAGGTGCGGTAACTTGGGTGATTCCTGCTCGGGCTGAAACGCCACGTTGGCTAACGGGTAGCTTTGATTCATTGGCCGTGAGGGTGAGTGACCACCCACTTGTGCAACAGCTTTGCTTGCAATATGGCAAACCATTGGTTTCAACCAGCGCTAACTTAAGTGGTCATGAACCTTGCCGTACAGATGAAGAAGTGAGAATACAATTTGGCCCTTCACTACCGGTGCTTTTTGGCAAGGTTGGTGGTCGTTTAAACCCATCTGAAATCAGAGACGCCTTAACCGGTAAGCAATTTCGCCAAGGGTAGGAAATAGCATGGATCAGAAGTTCGCAGTGTTTGGTAATCCAATTGGGCATAGTAAATCGCCGAGGATCCATGCACTTTTTGCTGAGCAAACAGGTATAGAGCATCAATACGGTAAGGTACTTGCACCTAATGAAACATTTGAGGAGGTATTATCGTCCTTTTTTGTGCGTGGCGCAGCGGGTGCGAACATCACCACGCCGTTTAAAGAACGTGCGCATGCAAAATGTGATGAACTGACAGATCGTGCGTCATTGGCAGGGGCGGTTAATACGATCAAGCAATTAAAAGATGGCCGCTTATTAGGTGACAATACCGACGGCATTGGTTTGCTCAGTGATCTTCAACGGCTGCACCTGATCCAAGAAACCGACACTATCCTGCTTGTGGGCGCGGGCGGGGCGGCCCGTGGTGTTATCCTCCCTTTACTCTCATACGGGTGCAAGGTGGTTATTACTAATCGCACTTATGCGCGTGCGCAGCAGCTTGCTGAAGTATTCCACCATTTGGGTGATATTGATGCTACCGAAATGCAGACCCTGAATGGGCAGCGCTTTGATTTAATCATAAATGCCACTGCCTCAGGTATTCATGGTGAGGTTCCAAACTTACCTACGAATATCATCGGCCCGCAAACGCGCTGCTATGATATGTTTTATCAAGCTGAGGATACCCCATTCTTAGTCTGGAGTAAGAGGTTAGGCGTGACAAACTATGCCGATGGTCTGGGTATGCTGGTGGGGCAAGCGGCACATGCTTTCCAACTCTGGCACGGTGTGATGCCAGAAATTGCACCGGTCTTAAATCAGTTGCGTGATGAGTTAGGTAAATAATAAGAGCACAGAATAATGCAGGAAAGATAATGACCTATTTCCTGCATCTACTATTGCTACTTATTTAGTTTCGGCCAGATAGTCATCTTTCCAGCGTACGTAGTTACTGGCAGAGTAGAGCAGACCTTCATATTCCGCCGGTGTTAACGGACGGACTTGTTTAGCCGGGCTGCCCATATAGAGGTAACCACTAACTAATCGTTTCCCCGGGGCAACCAGGCTACCGGCTCCAATCATCACATCATCTTCTATTACTGCCCCATCTAACAGGATCGATCCCATTCCAACGAGTACTCGGTTGCCGATAGTACAACCGTGAAGCATAGCTTTGTGGCCAACCGTCACGTCCTCGCCAATAATCAGCGGGTTCCCTTCAGGATTATTTTCAGACTTATGGGTCACATGTAACACACTACCGTCTTGGATATTTGAACGTGCGCCAATGACGACCTGATTGACATCACCCCGAATCGCGACCAACGGCCAGACACTGACATCATCGCCCAGAATAACATTGCCAATGATCACGCTGGATCTATCGACCATGACGCGATCACCTAGCGTTGGTAAATAATGTAGATAGGGGCGAATAGCATCAGACATAACAATAACCTCTTTTATAAGATCACATTTTACTGGCAATACTAGCCTTTGTTGCTGGAATTACAATCAATCGAAGATGGGAATCCCAGTGAAAATGCAATGGATCGACCAAGATCTGCGCGTAAGGAGTGAAAAGTATTCAAACAGTAAAAAAAGACGAAAAAAGAGTTGTGCAAAAAACTCGACTCCCTATAATGCGCATCCATCGAGACGGCACACAACGAATCAAGTAGTTAAGTGACCGGCAAAGAGAACAGAGAAATTCAACGAAATAAGTAGTTGACTCTGAATGAGGAAAGCGTAATATGCGCACCTCGAGTTACTGACCGGAAGGTTGATAACTCACTGCTCTTTAACAATTTATCAGACAATCTGTGTGGGCACTCGCAAGACGATATCGAA
>NZ_CAWQAF010000013.1:0-79177 GCF_963892745.1 Yersinia sp. Marseille-Q3913
CATAAAAAACTGCACCTTACTTTGTTGAGTGTCCAACATTTGGGGTGCAGTTCACGATGGGGTCTGGCTTTTTTAATGGGTGCTACCCGGCATTACGCTATTTTATATTTATTGTGGATATTATTTGATCTGCATTCTGGAAATCTCCTGCCCGCCATCCCATTATGAATCATCAATTTTGGCAGATAATTGGATAGAGCCTTATGGAACAGCTGAAAGCTGAATTGAGTGTCGTGCTTGGGGAGTCAGTTACCCGCCTTGAACGCATCAGCGATCAGCCCTATGCCCATCTGTATGCAATGTATAATCAGCAGGGGCAGGCTATCCCATTATTGGCGAAAAGCTATGTTTGTCAGGGGATTGCCCAGCAAGAGGCCTATAAGTTGTCAATGTTGGCCCGGGAGGGGGATATCCGTTTGCCGACGGTGTACGGCTTAGTCATGACCCATCAATCGCCCTATAAAGAAATTCTGCTGATGGAACGTCTACGTGGCGTTTCGGTAGAAGCACCGACGCGGACCGGCGACCGCTGGAGTGCCTTGATGGATCAAATCGTTGAAGGTGTGTTGGCGTGGCATCGGATTGATAGCCATGGCTGTGTCGGCAATGTAGATAGCACGCAGGAAAATGATTGGTTCAGTTGGTATCAGCAGCGAGTTGAAGTGCTGTGGGCCAGTTTGTCGAATATGAACTCGCCGCTAATGAGTTTAGAGGACCGCGCGATACTTTATCGTGCCAGAGCCTCACTGAGGTCACTTTTTGCCGATTTTGACGACAGCTCGGTGCTGGTTCACGGCAATCTTACTCTGCGCAGTATGCTCAAAGATGCGCGCAGTGACCAGTTGCTGGCGATGCTCAACCCCGGCCCGATGTTGTGGGCGCCACGTGAGTATGACTTATTCCGCCTTAGCGAAGAGGGGATGCCGAGCCAACTGCTCTACCGCTACCTCAGTAAAGCCCCCGTATCTGAATCCTTCGTTGCCCGCCGTTGGCTCTATACGCTTTGGGAACTCGTCTCGCGCTTTATTCATACCGGCAGCTTAGATCGCGCTCTGTTTGATAACGCAGCGCGACAACTTTTACCTTGGCTAAATTAGCGGTCTTGAGCACTGCTGCTATTTTCATCACCCTTATCGCCACTTAATTTTTGCCACATTAGTCCCATCGTCTCATACCAGGCGCGCTCGGTATGACCCAAATAGAGTGCCGCCGGAATGGTGCGTTCCCAGCTATGCAATGGCGTGGTAATGGCCAACTGATTAGCTGGAGCTGGGATAGGGTGCAACCCAATGGCGGTAAAAAACTTAATTGCACGTGGTAGATGGCTGGCGGAGGTCACCAGTAAAAACGGTTTATCCCCCACCAAGGTAGCCACCGCCGCCGCCTCTTCGACAGTATCTTTCGGTTGCTCTAACGTCACAATATCTGTCGCCGGGACACCTAAACTTTCTGCCACCTGTGCTGCAGTTTTCGCGCTGCTTTGATTGTTGGGCGCACTGCCGCCAGTAAACACCATTTTCGCATGAGGATGGGCGCGATAAAGCCTGACTCCCTCAGTGACTCTTGGCAAACTATTCGCAAATAAATTGGCACTGGGTGGCCAATTCGGATTAAACGTGTAGCCGCCACCAAGGACAACAATGTAATCTACCGGGTCGTTTCCCTGATAAGTGGCGTACTGTTTTTCCAGTGGCAATAGCAGGCGATCCGCGACAGGTTGTAGGCTAATAAGCAATAATAGCAGCCAACTCAATGTAAAAAGTGTTTTGCCACTTTTCTGCCAGCGAGTGAACCACAATAAGATTAATGCCAGTCCCATAATCAGAAGTAGAAAAGGCAGTGGCATTAATAAGCCGCCAACAAATTTTTTTAAGGTAAAAAGCATAAAAATAGGGACCTTTTGACTGAAAAAACGACATTTGATGAGGATTACTGGTCAAGAAGATTTATTCTAAGTCAGGCTGTGCCAAAATAGCAGGTTGGAAGGCACTCTTTTTACTGTGACTATCGATTTACTCGTCTCTATCAACGCTGTAAATCAATAGTTATAGATATACCTAAAGTCATTGGCGGAGCAGTTGTCCATGCAGGATCGTAATTTCGATGATATTGCTGAAAAATTCTCCCGCAATATCTACGGTACGACGAAGGGAATGATTCGTCAGGCGGTGGTTTGGCAAGATATTACCGAGTTGTTAGCGCAGTTGCCGCAATGGCCGCTACGGATTTTAGATGCCGGAGGCGGCGAAGGGCATATGGCTTGCCAACTGGCGGCATTAGGTCATCAGGTTCTATTATGTGACCTCTCGGCTGAGATGATCCAGCGCGCCAAAGCCGCAGCTCAGGAAAAAGGTGTGAGCCACAACATGCAATTTGTACAAAGTGCGGCTCAAGATATCACCCAACATTTAGAACAGCCGGTTGATCTGATATTGTTCCATGCGGTTTTAGAATGGATTGCAGAGCCACAAGAAGTTCTGCAAATACTTTCTAATGCGTTAAAGCCAGGTGGCGCGCTCTCATTGATGTTTTTCAATGCCAATGGGTTGGTAATGCGCAATGCAGTATTAGGTAATTTTCAGTTGGCGATCCCGGGTCTAAAAAGGCGTCGGCAGCGCTCGCTGTCACCGCAATACCCTTTAGATCCGCCGACGGTATATGGTTGGCTTGAGCAAATGGGTTTATCCATTAGCGGCAAGACGGGAGTCCGGGTGTTTCACGATTACATGAAAAATAAACAGCAACAAGTCGATGAGTTTGCTGAATTATTGGCGTTGGAACAGCGCTATTGCCGGCAGGAGCCCTTTATCAGCTTGGGGCGCTACGTGCATGTTATGGCGTTTAAGCCGAATCTGAAGGACCCATTATGAGTGAATTTTCCCAGACAGTACCCGAACTGGTCGCCTGGGCGCGAAAAAATGATTTTTCGATTACTCTGCCAACGGAGCGTCTGGCCTTTCTTATGGCTATCGCCACTTTAAATGGTGAGCGGCTGGACGGTGAAATGAGCGAAGGGGAGTTGATCGATGCATTTCGTCACGTCAGCAAAGGTTTTGAACAGACCTCCGAAACTGTGGCGGTGCGGGCCAATAATGCCATCAATGACATGGTGCGCCAGCGGTTACTGAACCGATTTACCAGTGAAATGGCTGACGGCAATGCTATTTACCGTCTGACGCCATTGGGCATTGGTATCACCGATTATTATATTCGTCAGCGCGAATTCTCTACTCTGCGGCTGTCAATGCAGCTGTCCATCGTGGCGCAAGAGCTACTGCGGGCGGCAGAAGCGGCAGAAGAGGGCGGTGATGAATTCCACTGGCACCGCAATGTCTTTGCGCCGTTAAAATATTCAGTGGCTGAAATTTTCGACAGTATTGATATGACGCAGCGCTTGATGGACGAACAGCAACATAGCGTAAAGGAAGATATCGCCGCGCTGTTGAATCAGGATTGGCGCGCGGCAATTGCCAGTTGCGAAATGTTGCTGTCAGAAACCTCAGGTACACTCCGTGAGTTGCAAGATACGCTGGAAGCGGCAGGTGATAAGCTTCAGGCAAATTTATTGCGTATTCAGGAAGCCACCATCGGCAATGCCGGGTTGGATTTGGTCGATAAGTTAGTCTTTGATCTGCAAAGTAAACTTGACCGTATTATCAGTTGGGGTCAACAGGCGATTGACCTGTGGATCGGTTATGACCGCCACGTGCACAAGTTTATCCGTACTGCGATTGATATGGATAAAAATCGGGTATTCGCCCAACGACTGCGCCAATCGGTACAGAACTATTTTGATAGCCCTTGGGCCCTCACCTACGCCAACGCGGATCGCTTGCTGGATATGCGTGATGAAGAGCTGACGTTACGCAGCGAAGAGGTTACAGGGGAGCTGCCGCCGGATCTGGAGTTTGAAGAGTTCAATGAGATCCGTGAGCAGTTAGCCGCCATGATTGAGCAGGCGTTGCTGGTGTATCAGCAGCAAAAAATGCCGCTCAATTTGGGGGAAGTGATGCGCGACTACCTCGCGCAATATCCGCGTGCTCGTCATTTCGACGTGGCTCGTATCCTGGTCGACCAGGCAGTTCGCCTTGGTGTGGCCGAAGCCGATTTCTCAGGGTTACCTGCCGAATGGCTGGCAATCAATGATTACGGAGCCAAGGTGCAGGCACATGTCATCAACAAATATTGAAGTAGTAATGCCAGTTAAGCTGGCTCAGGCATTAGCCAACTCACTGTTCCCCGCGCTGGATAGCCAGTTGCGTGCGGGTCGTCATATTGGCATTGATGAGCTGGATAACCATGCTTTTCTGATGGATTTTCAGGAGCAACTGGAAGAGTTCTATACCCGCTATAACGTGGAGTTAATCCGCGCACCAGAAGGTTTCTTCTATCTGCGTCCCCGCTCTACCACCCTTATTCCGCGCTCGGTGCTATCTGAGCTGGATATGATGGTGGGTAAGATCCTGTGTTATCTCTATCTCAGCCCAGAACGTCTGGCCCATGAGGGGATCTTTGCGCAGCAAGAGTTGTACGAAGAGCTATTGAGTCTGGCCGATGAGAGCAAATTGCTGAAGTTTGTTAACCAGCGCTCGACCGGCTCGGATCTGGATAAGCAGAAATTGCAGGAAAAAGTACGAACGTCCCTTAACCGACTGCGTCGGCTGGGCATGATCTACTTTATGGGCAATGACAGCAGCAAGTTTCGTATCACTGAGGCGGTGTTCCGCTTTGGTGCTGATGTGCGCAGCGGCGATGACCCACGTGAAGCCCAGTTACGCATGATCCGTGATGGCGAGGCCATGGCGGTGGAAAACAGTCTGTCACTCCATGATGAAAGCGATGAAACTGATATCACCATGGGCAATACAACGGACAGTGCAGAGGATGAACAGGAATGATTGAACGCGGTAAATTTCGCTCACTGACCTTGGTTAACTGGAACGGTTTCTTTGCCCGAACATTCGATCTTGATGAATTAGTCACCACGTTATCTGGCGGTAATGGGGCCGGTAAATCGACCGCCATGGCCGCTTTTGTCACCGCATTGATTCCTGACCTGACGCTGCTGCACTTTCGTAACACCACCGAAGCCGGTGCCACCAGTGGTTCCCGCGATAAAGGCTTACACGGTAAGTTGCGCGCCGGGGTCTGTTATTCAACCCTGGATGTCGTCAACTCTCGCCATCAGCGGATAGTGGTTGGTGTGCGCTTACAACAAGTCGCAGGGCGTGACCGTAAAGTTGATATCAAGCCCTTCACCATTCAGGGGCTGCCGACCGCTATCCAGCCAACGCAGATCCTGACCGAAGTGGTGGGCGAGCGTCAGGCACGTGTACTCTCATTACCAGAGCTAAAAGAGCGCGTCGAAGAGATGGAAGGGGTGCAGTTTAAGCAATTTAACTCCATCACTGATTACCACTCCCTGATGTTCGATTTGGGGGTGATCCCCAAGCGCTTGCGCTCTTCTGCTGACCGCAGCAAATTCTATCGTTTGATTGAAGCCTCCTTGTACGGCGGTATCTCCAGCGCCATCACCCGCTCACTGCGCGATTACTTATTGCCAGAAAACAGCGGGGTGCGTAAAGCCTTCCAAGACATGGAAGCCGCGCTGCGTGAGAACCGGATGACGCTGGAAGCTATTCGCGTGACTCAGTCTGACCGCGACCTGTTTAAGCATCTGATCTCAGAGGCAACCTCCTACGTTGCCGCCGACTATATGCGCCATGCCAATGAGCGGCGCATTCACCTCGATGGGGCGCTGGTCTTGCGCCGTGACCTACTCGCCAGCCGCAAACAACTGGTGACTGAGCAGTATCGCCATGTGGAGATGTCCCGCGAGTTAGCCGAGCAAAGTGGTGCAGAATCGGATCTCGAGACTGACTATCAGGCGGCCAGTGATCACCTGAGTTTGGTGCAAACCGCGATGCGCCAGCAGGAAAAAATCGAACGTTATCAGGGCGATTTGGAAGAGCTGACCTATCGGTTGGAAGAACAAAGTGAGGTCGTCGGCGAGGCTGGCGAGCAGCAGGCCGATAACGAAGCCCGCGCCGAAGCCGCCGAGCTGGAAGTGGATGAGCTGAAAAGTCAGTTGGCCGATTACCAGCAAGCACTGGACGTTCAGCAGACCCGTGCCATCCAATACCAGCAAGCGCTGCAAGCACTGGAACGCGCGCGCGTGCTGTGCCAACTCCCTGAGTTAACAGCGGATAATGCCGAAGAGTGGCTGGAAACCTTCCAGGCCAAAGAGCAGGAAGCGACCGAATCCTTGCTGCAACTTGAGCAAAAACTGAGCGTTGCTGATGCCGCTCACAGCCAATTTGAGCAGGCGTATCAACTGGTGGTGAACATTGCCGGTCAGGTCAGCCGCAGTGAAGCCTGGCAAACCGCCCGTGAACTACTCCGCGACTGGCCATCTCAGCAACATTTGGCTGAAAGGGTGCAGCCATTGCGTATGCGCTTGTCCGAATTGGAGCAGCGCTTACGCGCCCAGCAGGACGCCGAGCGCTTGTTGCAGGAGTTCTGCAAACGTCAAGGGCAGGTTTATCAGCCAGAAGAGCTGGAAGAGTTGCAGCGCGAGCTGGAGTCGCAGGTTGAAGAGCTCTCCCTGAGTGTCAGTGATGCCGGTGAACGGCGCATGGAGATGCGTCAGGAACTGGAGCAACTGAAGCTAAAAATTCAGGAGTTGACCGCACGCGCCCCGGTTTGGCTGGCAGCACAAGATGCCCTGAGCCAACTCAGCGAGCAGAGCGGCGAGGCACTGGAAGATAGCCGTCAAGTCACTGAACACATGCAACAGTTACTGGAGCGTGAGCGCGAGACCACGGTTGAGCGTGATGAAGTGGCGGCAAGTAAGCGGGCGATTGATGCGCAAATCGAGCGGTTGAGCCAGCCGAGTGGCGCTGAAGATGCGCGTATGATTGCGCTGGCCGAGCGTTTTGGTGGTGTGCTGTTATCCGAGATTTATGACGACGTCACTCTCGACGACGCCCCTTACTTCTCCGCGCTTTATGGCCCATCACGCCACGGTATCGTGGTACCGGATTTATCATTGGTGCGCGATCAACTGATCGGTCTGGAAGAGTGCCCGGAAGATCTCTATCTCATCGAAGGGGACCCGCAGTCATTTGATGACAGCGTATTTGCTGTCGAAGAGCATGACAAAGCGGTGGTGGTGAAAATCGCTGATCGCCAGTGGCGCTACTCTCGTTACCCAGAAGTGCCGCTATTTGGTCGCGCCGCCCGTGAAAATCGGTTGGAAGCGCTGTATCAAGAGCGCGACAGTTTGGCTGAGCGCTACGCCACCTTGTCATTTGATGTGCAAAAAACGCAGCGTTTACATCAGGCATTCAGCCGCTTTATTGGTTCCCATCTGGCGGTGGCGTTTGATGCCGATCCGGAAGCTGAAATTCGTTTGCTGAATACCCGTCGCGGTGAAATCGAACGCGCACTGAATGCACATGAAGATCAAAACCAGCAGCAGCGCCAGCAGTTTGCACAAGCCAAAGAGGGGATCTCGGCCCTTAACCGATTGATTCCACTGGTTTCACTGCTACTGGATGATACCTTGACCGATAGGGTTGAAGAGATAGCCGAAGAGTTGGCAGAAGCACAGGAAGCGGCCCGTCATATCCAAAAACATGGCGCGGCTCTGACCAAACTTGAACCGCTGTTGGCGGTGTTGCAAAGTGACCCGCAGCAGCACGAGCAGTTGCAGGAAAACTATGCTTTGGCCCAGAACAGCCAGCGCCAGGCGAAGCAGCAAGCTTTCGCCCTGACCGAGGTGGTTCAACGGCGTACGCACTTTAGCTATACCGACTCTGCGGGCATGTTGACGGAAAACTCGGATCTTAACGATAAGTTGCGTCAGCGCTTAGAACAGGCTGAAGCGGAACGTACCCGTGCTCGTGAGCAGTTACGCCAATATCAGGCGCAGTTTACCCAGTACAACCAAGTTTTGGCTTCGCTAAAAAGTTCTTACGACGCCAAGCGTGAGATGCTGAAAGAGCTGAGTCAGGAGCTGGTGGATATTGGTGTTCAGGCCGATGCGGATGCAGAAGCTCGCGCCCGCACCCGCCGAGATGAGTTGCATGCCGCACTGAGCACTAACCGCTCGCGACGTAATCAGTTGGAGAAACAGATCACCTTCTGTGAAGCCGAGATGGACAGCTTGCAGAAGAAACTGCGCAAGCTGGAGCGCGATTATTATCAGATTCGCGAGCAAGTGGTCAATGCCAAAGCGGGTTGGTGTGCGGTGATGCGGATGGTGAAAGATAATGGCGTTGAGCGCCGCTTGCATCGCCGTGAACTCGCCTATATGGATGGTGACGAGCTGCGGTCAATGTCGGATAAGGCGCTGGGGGCATTGCGTCTGGCGGTTGCCGATAACGAACATCTACGTGACGTGCTGCGTTTGTCAGAAGATCCAAAACGGCCTGAACGTAAAATCCAGTTCTATATCGCGGTGTATCAACATCTGCGTGAGCGCATTCGTCAGGATATTATCCGTACTGATGATCCCGTCGAAGCCATTGAGCAAATGGAGATTGAGCTGGGCCGCTTGACGGAAGAGCTGACGGCGCGTGAGCAGAAATTAGCCATCAGTTCTAAAAGTGTGGCAAATATCATCCGTAAAACCATTCAGCGCGAACAGAACCGTATTCGTATGCTGAACCAGGGTTTACAAGCGGTCTCATTTGGTCAGGTGAAGAGTGTGCGGCTGAATGTTAATGTGCGTGAAGCTCACTCTACCTTGCTCGATGTCCTGTCCGAGCAGCAAGAGCAGCATCAGGATCTGTTCAACAGCAACCGTCTGACCTTCTCGGAAGCGCTGGCAAAACTGTATCAGCGCCTGAACCCACAGATGGATATGGGGCAGCGGCTGCCACAGACCATTGGTGAGGAGTTGCTGGATTACCGTAACTATCTGGAGCTGGAGGTCGAAGTTTACCGTGGTGCGGATGGTTGGTTACGTGCAGAGAGTGGTGCATTATCAACCGGTGAAGCTATCGGGACCGGTATGTCTATTCTGGTGATGGTGGTGCAGAGCTGGGAAGAAGAATCACGCCGTTTACGTGGTAAAGATATTTCTCCTTGTCGTTTGCTGTTCCTTGATGAAGCGGCGCGTCTGGATGCGAAATCTATCGCGACATTATTTGAGTTGTGTGAGCGATTGGAAATGCAATTAATTATTGCGGCACCAGAAAATATCAGCCCAGAAAAAGGGACAACCTATAAGCTGGTTCGAAAAGTCTTCCAAAATCATGAGCATGTACATGTGGTTGGTTTACGTGGCTTTGCGAATGAAATACCGACATTGCCTGTTGAGCCACTGCATGGCGGTTAATTATTACTCACATAAAACGCAACAATAATTAATCCTATTAAATAGCCGCGTAAAAACGGCTATTTTTATTTCTGCCACATCTTCGGGTGATATTTTATAAGTGCAGAAAATCTGTTAGCGTAATGTAATGGTTAAAATTATAGCGTTGGCTACTCACAAGGGCATTTCAGTTTGTATAATCATATTAATGCCCAAAATTTTGAGAGAGCGACGAATACCGTAGTGACGTCAGTAATTCGGGTGAGAGAGTGCAGCTAACACCACTGCAATGCCAAGGAAGAAGGGTAACGACAAACTATGACGTATTTAGCTAAGCAGCATACCGGGGGCATAGAATGTCGATAGGGAAACGAAGTCCACAACGTGCATTAACGCTATATTGCGCTTTAATTTGTAGCCTGATGCCACTATTGACCACAGCGGCACCGATCACCGCAATAGACTCATCTTCAGTGTTGTCGACGAGCAGTCAGGCTATCCCGGCGACATCAAATATGTCGGTGGCACAAAGCCGTTCACAGTTATTAGCAATATTGCCTAAAACGATCACGCCTTTTTATGCGTCTGATCTGGCACTTTTATATGCTGGAAATGCGATGCAACCTATGTGGCAGGATAAAGTTGCCACCCAGCGCTTTCAGCAACAATTGGCTGAAGTGGCGCTCTCCGGTATTCAACCGCAATTTATGCAGTGGGTAAAATGGCTGAGTGATCCTGACATTACCGGCATGGCCCGTGATGTTATTTTATCTGATGCCATGTTGGGGTATTTGCACTTTATCTCAGGTGTGAGTGCCAACGGCAGCGTTTGGTTGTATAGCAATGTGCCCTACAAGATGGCGATGCCACCCGCCACCGCGCTAAATCGCTGGAAGCAGGCAGTACAAGAGGGGAACACCGCGACTTATCTGGCGTCATTGACCCCTCAGCATCCTCAATACGACAAAATGCACAAAGCGCTGAAACAGATGTTGGCTGACCGGCGCCCTTGGCCACAGCTCTCTAATGGCCCGAGCTTACGACCGGGGCAGCTCAGTGATGATATTCCGGTGCTGCGTCAAATTCTCGATCGAACCGGCATGTTGCACCCTGTGGCCGCGACGCCGGTAAAAGCCCCAGAGGTTATCCCTGTTGATAATCCTACGATTGCCGCAGTCAATGATGATCTCTCTGTTGATGAAGAGAAGAACCGCGCTCAGGCGCACAGTCTGGTAGTCAGCCCATCAGCGGCACCTGTCGCTGATGTTCCGGTCACCGGAGGCGCTCTCACGCCGCCATCCGCACCGCTAACGACTACCGCTACACTTACCGACAATGTCTACACGCCTGAGTTAGTGGAGGCCGTCAAACGTTTTCAGCTGTGGCATGGATTGAGTGATGATGGGGTGATTGGCGCGCGTACCCGCGAGTGGTTAAATGTTTCACCACAAACGCGGGCTACCTTATTGGCATTAAATATTCAGCGCTTACGTATTTTGCCGGGGCGGGTTGATAACGGCATCATGGTTAACATTCCAAACTATTCACTGAATTATTATAAGAATGGTGCAGAAGTGCTCTCATCCCGAGTGATTGTTGGCCGTCCAAGCCGCAAAACACCGCTAATGAGCAGCGCGTTAAATAATGTGGTCGTCAATCCACCGTGGAACGTACCGACCTCTCTGGTACGCCAGGATATCGTGCCAAAAGCACGCTATGACGCGGGTTATTTCCAACGTCACGGTTATACCGTGCTGTCTGGGTGGAGTAATGAAGCTGAAGTCGTTGACCCATCAATGATCGATTGGAGCATGATTTCACCTAATAACTTCCCTTATCGTTTGCGTCAGGCCCCTGGTGCCAGTAATTCATTAGGGCGATTCAAATTCAATATGCCAAGCTCTGATGCTATTTATTTGCATGATACGCCGAACCATGGACTGTTCCAGAAGGATATCCGTGCGTTAAGTTCTGGCTGTGTGAGGGTGAATAAAGCCTCTGATTTAGCCAATATGCTATTGCAGGATGCGGGTTGGAATGATACGCGGGTTTCATCGACCCTGAAGCAGGGCGATACCACCTATGTCAACATCCGCCAACGTGTTCCGGTGCAATTGTATTACCTAACGGCATGGGTTGCTGATGACGGTAAGCCACAATTTAGAACAGATATTTACAATTATGATAAAACGGTGAGATCCGGTGCACAAATCTCACCGCAAGCTGAACTTTTGCTGCAATAAATGCAGTAAAACTCAATAACTAATGGTCTTAATATCGGGTTATCGTCGGGGGGCCTAAACCAAGGCTCCCTTTAACCGGACATCAACGCACAGTGAATGCGGGCCGAATGCGGGTTGACTGGTTTTCCATAGACGGTTATGGTTCGGAGCGGCACATTTAGTGCTTTCTTTTGACATTATTGCCGGGTATTAACAGAGATCATGGATAAAATTGATAATTATCGCCGCAAGTGGCTAACATTAGGCGGGGTGGCGCTGGGTATGTCGCTACTACCGGTGCAAGCATTCGCTACGCTTTCAACTCCTCGCCCACGTATCTTGACCCTGAATAATTTGAATACAGGCGAGTCCATAAAAGCAGAGTTTTTTGATGGTCGGAGCTATAACAAAGACGAACTCTCCCGCTTAAATCATCTATTCCGCGATTATCGGGCCAATAAAGTAAAAACCATCGACCCACGCCTGTTTGATCAGCTATATCGCCTACAAGGTCTTCTCGGTACAACTAAACCGGTGCAGCTTATTTCCGGTTACCGCTCCCTTGATACCAATAATGAACTGCGTGAACGCAGCCGAGGTGTGGCTAAGCACAGCTTCCACACCCAAGGAAAAGCGATGGATTTTCATATTGAAGGCATTCAACTGAGCAATATCCGCAAAGCGGCATTAAAAATGCGCGCAGGTGGTGTAGGATATTACCCTCGCAGTAACTTTGTGCATATTGATACTGGGCCGACCAGAACCTGGTAACGCGAATTTTTATGCCAATGCATTGAACGTTGCATTGGGGGTGGAGCTTATGAAATATCAAATTATTCCAGTGACGGCCTTTAGCCAGAACTGCACCTTAATCTGGTGCGAAGCAACGGGGCAGGCTGCATTGGTCGATCCCGGCGGTGATGCAGACAAAATCATTGCTGAAGTGGCACGCCAAGGGGTCAACGTGAACCAGATTTTGCTGACTCACGGCCATCTGGACCATGTAGGAGCAGCTGCTGAGTTAGCTGCACATTTTGATATCCCTATCTATGGCCCTGAGAAAGAAGATATTTTTTGGTTGGAAGGGTTACCCGCCCAGAGCCGAATGTTTGGGCTAGATGAGTGTGAAACTTTTACCCCAACTCGTTGGCTGGAAGAGGGTGATAAAGTCACCGTCGGCGAAATAGAGTTGTCAGTCCTGCATTGCCCTGGTCATACGCCGGGGCATATTGTCTTCATTGATCAGCAAGGTCTCTTGGCGCTAGTGGGTGATGTTATCTTTAATGGCGGGGTTGGGCGCAGTGATTTTCCGCGTGGTGATCACCAGCAACTGATCAACTCCATTCGGACTAAATTGCTGCCATTGGGCGATGATATGACCTTTATCCCCGGCCATGGCCCAATGTCTACACTAGGACATGAGCGGCAGACCAATCCATTTATACGTGAAGAACCTGCTATTTGGTGATGACAATCATTTAGTCGCGTTATAAAAGTACGCAACCACAAGGAAGGCACCATTAGGTGCTTTTTTGCATTATATTTAATAAGCAAACAATGTGCTTTGTGAGCCAATCATCGGCTATTTATTTGTGCTGTTATCATAATAATGATATCCATTAGATGAGCACCATCTTTACGATATTAACGGGGCATAATGTCCAGATAGCAGCCACTAACTAGCAATAATTGATATTGACGCGGCACGATCATACTGCCGTTTTAAGTTCGTCATAATACGGGCGTCTTCCAATGGGATCCACTATGCCATTTCGTCGTTTCAGACTGAATAAGTTCCTGTCCCGGCTTGGTTTTTCTTGCATGGTATTTTTACTGTTTCTATTGCTGGGTGCCGTTGTGATTTATGGCCAAACCAAAGCAAATATGCATCAGGATGCAGAAACCAAACTATTACAAGGTAGGGTGCGCTTCGATCAGATATTTAATAACTTGCAACATGCCGCTATCCAGGTCGAAACCGGACTGGGAAAACCTTGCTTGCAAGTTGTACAGAACTTACGGGATCAAGTCGTCATGGTGCCAGATGTTCGCTCTGTCTCTTTTGCTAAGGGTTCGACCATTTATTGCTCCTCAATATACGGCCCGCTTTCGACCCCCTTTGATTTAAGTGTATTTGTTAATGGGCAACTCGAGTTAATGTCGGGTAATGATGTTACACCTGACCGCGCTTTAATGGTGTACCGGCAGGAGCGAGGTGATTACAGTATTTTGGTTGCCGTCGATGGCTATTACCTGCGTAGTATCCTTAATCTGCTGAGTGGTGATATTCAGGTGCAACTGAGAGTTGGTGATCAGTGGATGGACGCGGCAGGTGCAGTATATGCTGGTTACCCTCAGGACTCGGGTGAATTACTCTATTTGGCGTCAGATAAGTTTGCTTATTCGTTAAGCACGACACTTTCTAATCAGCAATATTTGGCCTACGTTTGGCAATATACTCAAGGCAGCCTGATATTTTTCATCTTAATGAGTATTGGGTCAGCTGTACTTGTTTTCTGGTTATCGGGCAGAGCTGCATCACCCACACAGGTATTAAAACAGGCACTAGAAAATCGCGAGTTTATTCCTTATATGCAGCCCATTGTTTCAGGTAAAGAGAAATATTGGATTGGTTGTGAAGTATTAATGCGCTGGCGGCACCCTAGGCAGGGGATGATTCAACCAAATCAATTTATTCCGATGGCCGAGGACAGCGAACTGATTGTGCCAATGACTCGTTCTATTATGCAGCAGGTGAGTGCAAGATTTGCCCCTTATGTAAATCAATTACCGGAAGGTTTCCATTTTGGCTTTAATATTAGCGCCAACCATTGCCGTGATTTGAGCCTATTAGATGACTGCCGTAATTTCATTCAGGCTTTTGGCGGCAATAAAATTAATATTACGCTGGAATTAACCGAGCGCAAATTGATTGTTGCAGATGAGATGACTGACCGATTATTCGCAGAACTCCATGCTCTTGGTGTCTTTATTGCTATCGACGACTTTGGCACTGGGCATTCAAGTCTGAGTTATTTACAGCAGTTTAAAGTTGATTTCTTGAAGATAGACCAAAGTTTTGTCGGCATGATTGGTTCAGATGCGCTCTCGAGCCACATTGTGGAGAACGTTATTGATTTGGCGACTAGACTAGGGTTACAGACGATTGCCGAGGGGGTCGAAAACGACACACAGATGCGCTATTTGCAGGCCCACAATGTTGATTACCTGCAAGGCTATATGTTTGGGCGGCCTATGCCAATGAGCGAATTTGCTAAATATATGTTCCATTAAGAGCGGTTTGATCAGACATATTGAGCAAAATAAAAGGGTACCTGCAAAGGCACCCTTTCTACGGTCAGTCATAGAGCACTAATTAGAGCACAGCGACGATAGCTTCACACAGCGGAGCCATGTTGTCCGGTGTCATACCGGCCACGTTGACTCGACCAGAGTTAACTGCGTAAACAGCAAACTCATTGCGCAGGCGTAGAACTTGTTCTTTGGTCAGGCCACTGAACGAGAACATGCCATTCTGGTTAATGATAAAGCTGAAATCTTGTTTCGCGCCTTTTTCCTGCAACGTATTCACAAACAACTGACGCATACGGTGGATACGCTGGCGCATATCGGTCAGTTCTTGTTCCCAAATCGCGCGCAGTGCTGGGGTGCCCAAAATTGTGGCAACCACAGAGGCACCATGCGCTGGTGGGTTAGAGTAGTTAGCACGGATAACCGCTTTAACCTGACTGAACGCAATATCAGCTACATCGCTGCTTGCTGCAACGACAGTGCAAGCCCCAACACGCTCGTTGTACAGGCCAAAGTTTTTTGAATAAGAGCTGCAAACAATCAACTCTTGATGTGTCGCGGCGAAAATTCGCAGGCCCTGGGCATCTTCTTCCAGCCCTTTGGCAAAGCCCTGATAGGCGAAGTCAAATAGTGGCAACCAACCTTTAGCTACTGACAATTCAGCCAGTTGGCTCCACTGGGCTTCAGTTGGATCGATACCGGTTGGGTTATGGCAGCAGCCATGGAACAGCACGACGTCACCAGCCTGAGCTTCTGATAGGCTATTTAATAGCCCATCGAAGTCCAGCGCATGGTTCGCTGCGTCATAATAAGCATATTCAACCACTTCCAACCCGGCAGCAGCGAAGATATTTTTATGGTTCGGCCAGCTTGGATTACTGACCCAGACACGTTTGGCGCTGGTTTGGTGGGCGATAAAATCAGCAGCGATACGTAACCCGCCAGTTCCACCAGGGGTTTGAGCGGTACGCGCACGCTTATCGGCGATAATGGCGCTCTGGCTACCGAATAACAGTTCCTGAGTGCAACTGGCGAAAGCGGGTAGGCCGCCAATATCCAGATAGTTTTTGGTAACTTCATTTTCCAGCAAATACTGCTCAGCTTTCTTCACGCTAGTGAGCACTGGCGTTTTACCGGTTTCGTCTTTGTAGACGCCGATCCCCAGGTTGATTTTATTAGGGCGGTCATCCGCGCGGAAAATATCGGTCAGACCCAGAATAGGGTCCGCAGGTGCAGCAGTGATTTTTTCAAACATGTCAGAGGCTTCCATGGCTTAGCGTTAAGCAAACAGAACCATCAGGGTAACGCCAGTTGCAACCTTTGCCAACCGTTTGCGATAAAAAGAAATGAATGTTGTGAGGCGGGGGGATTCAGGGTGAAAAATCGGCACAATAGAGCCATTGACAGCGGAATATCCCTATGTTGTCTAAGGATAGAAACAAAAAGGCAGAGCCGAAGCCCTGCCTTTTTTCAACTTATGTCAGCAGATAAACTGCCTGGTTAAGTTTGACTTAGAACTGGTAAACCAAGCCAACACCAACAACGTCGTCTGTCATCAAACCGTTAGCATCGGTGAAGTTGTCTTTATCCAGCAAGTTGATTTTGTAATCAACATAGGTGGTCATGTTTTTGTTGAATGCGTAGTAAGTACCAACAGAAACATATTTCAACAGATCATGGTTGTCATCTGTGTTGTTGTTCAGGTCCTTACCTTTGGACTGAACATAACCCAGTGATGGACGCAGACCGAAGTCGAACTGGTATTGTGCGGTGATTTCAATGTCACGAGTCTTGTTAGCAATAGAATCATTACCAAATGGAGTCATGTTTTGAGTTTCAGCATACATTACAGCCAAGTATACGTTGTTAGCGTCGTATTTAGCACCAACGTTCCATGCCTGAGCTTTATCGCCTTCAGCAACTGTTGCACTAGTCAGGTGGGCACTTTTCTGATCAGCTGTACGGTTTGCAGAAGAGAAACCAGCACCGAAGTTCACGCCGTAACCGATATCATAAGTAGAAGAGATACCGAAACCGTCACCGTTCTGAGTAGTCAGGAAGCCATCACGACCAGTTTCGTTTTTGCCTTGATATTGCAGAGCAAAGTTCAGACCATCAACCAGACCGAAGAAGTTGGTGTTACGGTAAGTTGCCAGACCAGTAGAACGGCCAGTCATATAGTTGTCAGAGTTGGAGATTGAATCACCACCAAACACTGGCAGCATGTCGGTCCATGCGTTAACGTCATAGATTACGCCGTAGTTACGGCCGTAGTCGAATGAACCGAACTCAGCAAATTTCAGACCAGCAAAGCCCAGACGGGTTTTGTTGCCTTTGCCTTCTTGAGCTTCAGCGTTGTTAGCCTGAATGTTATATTCCCACTGGCCGTAACCGGTCAGTTGGCTAGTAATTTGGGTTTCACCTTTGAAGCCGAAACGAACATAAGTTTTGTCACCGTCTTCGCCTTTGGCATCAGAGAACTGGTGACGCGCGTCAACTTTACCGTACAGGTCAAGTTTGTTGCCGTCTTTGTTGTAGATTTCTGCTGCATTAGCTGCGCCAGCTGCTAACAATGCTGGGATTACTACTGCAAGAATATTGCGCTTCATCATTATTATTACCCTCATTGGTTTTATTCGGACACCTGCCACTGCCGCCAATAATTTTTTTGGAACTATTGTTGAGAGTTTGGTGTCGTCTGTGTCTGAACGCAGTGTTCCATTCACAGGCCTTATAATCCAGACCGAAAATGCTACCAATTACCTGAATATGTTTCAGTGGGATACAATGTGTTACTAAATGTATATTTAAGGGAACTTTGTGACTTAGATCTAACTTTAAAAAATGACAAAAGCCAGCTGAGCTGGCTTTTATTTATACAAATAAACATTTTTTTTCGAAATAACGAACTTAGAAGCTGGCATTTCTCGGTGTACGTGGGAATGGAATGACATCCCGAACGTTCTGGACCCCAGTTACATAGGAGATCAAACGCTCAAATCCAAGGCCAAATCCTGAATGCGGTACAGTGCCGTAGCGACGCAGATCACGATACCACCAATAATCTTCTTTATTGAGGCCCATCTCTTCCAGACGCGCGTCCAACACATCTAAGCGCTCTTCACGTTGTGAACCCCCGATGATTTCACCAATTCCCGGCGCCAATACATCCATCGCCGCAACAGTTTTGCCATCTTCGTTCATGCGCATATAGAAAGCTTTAATGTCTTTCGGATAGTTTTTGACCACTACCGGCGCTTTAAAGTGCTTCTCAGCCAAATAGCGCTCATGTTCAGAAGACAAATCAATGCCCCAAGAGACGTCATTCTCAAACTTCTGACCTGATGCTTTTAGGATTTCGATAGCATCGGTGTAGTTAACCTGAGCAAAATCAGAGGTAACAAAGCGTTGCAAGCGATCTAAAGCATCTTTATCTACCCGCTCAGCGAAGAACTTCATATCATCAGCACGTTCGTTCAGTACCGCCTGGAAAACGTATTTCAACATTTTCTCGGCCAAACCGGCGACATCATCCAGTGAGGCAAAGGCAACCTCTGGCTCTACCATCCAGAATTCAGCCAAATGACGACTGGTATTGGAGTTTTCAGCACGGAAAGTTGGGCCGAAAGTGTAAACTTTAGATAACGCACTGGCGTAGGTTTCACCATTTAGCTGACCAGATACAGTCAGGAAGGCCTCTTTACCGAAGAAATCCTCGCTGAAATCAACCGCACCGGTATCAGTGCGCGGCAGATTTTCCAGATCTAAGGTGGAGACACGGAACATTTCACCGGCACCTTCGGTATCTGAAGCGGTGATCAGTGGGGTAGAAACCCAGAAATAGCCATTTTCATCAAAGAAACGGTGGATCGCCTGCGCCAGGGTATGGCGAACACGTGCCACAGCACCAATCAGGTTAGTGCGCGGTCGCAAGTGAGCGACTTCACGCAAATATTCGATACTGTGACGTTTTGCGGCCATCGGGTAGGTATCGGGGTCATCAACCCAACCCACTACTTTGATTGCCGTGGCTTGAATTTCAAAACTCTGGCCTTCACCTGGTGAGGCAACCACTGTCCCGGTGACTTCAACTGAACAACCGGTAGTCAGATGCAGCACTTCATCCTGATAATTAGGCAAAGTATTATTCACGACGGCCTGTAACGGGTCAAAGCAGGAACCGTCATAAACGGCAACGAAGGAGATACCCGCTTTAGAATCTCTCCGGGTACGCACCCAACCGCGTACGGTGACTTCACTGTCAACCGCAGCACGGCCTTGCAGTACGTCGACTACAGGCACTACGCTCATAGATTTCTCTCTTTAATAGTTTTGATATAGAAATAGTTAACAACCCAAGAAAATGGGGATGTTGCTATGTTACTTGCGACAGTGCAGGACACAAGTAGAAATCACCAGTTTAGTGCAACATTTCTGTGCTTATTTTTGAATAGAGGCGGCACAATTCAGGGCTGACTTTAATTAATGGGAACAGGATGGCGGGAAAGCGCGCAAGTCAGGCAAATAGCTGGGCGGTATTCGCGACCCAGCTATATATCAATAAATGCAAAAATCGTTGGTATAGACTAACTGGCTTTCTTGACTAAAGGCAGGGCAAAGGCCTCACGTAACTCATCAACAAAAGCAGGGTCATGACAAATGGTTTTACCAGGACTATCAGAAAGCTTAGCCACTGGTTTGTCGTTGCACTCAATTAGCTTGATAACAATATTGAGTGGCTTAACTCCGGGGATATCGCAAGTTAAACGCGTACCAATACCGAATACCAATTGGATCCGTTGATAGAAGTGGCGGTAGAGTGATAACGCTTTTTCCAGGTCCAGATTATCTGAAAACACCAATGTTTTGCTCATTGGGTCAATACCCAGCTTCTCATAATGGGCGATCGCTTTTTCTCCCCATTCGACCGGATCACCCGAGTCATGGCGTAATCCCTGATAGCGATCGGCGAACGTTTTATCGAAATCGCGTAAGAAAGCGTCCATGGTAATACAGTCGGTCAATGCAACTCCGAGTTGTTCGGGATATTCATCCAACCAGACTTGTAGTGCCACGCGCTGGCTGTTGGCTAGAACTGGGCTTATCTGTTGATGTGCCTGGAACCATTCATGGGCCTGAGTGCCCACCGGCGTTAATGCCAACTTGCGCGCTAAATCATAGTTGCTGGTCCCGACCAGATAAGGGAACTCATCTTTTAAGCTGCTGACGATGGCATGTTGTATTTCGCGCGAAAAACGGCGGCGAGTGCCAAAATCCATTAACTTAAAGTGAGTAATATCAATATCAGCACTTAGCGACTTAAATTGTTGCAGTTTGCTGCGCAGTTGTTGGAGCGCCTGAGTGGTCGAGACATGCACAGAGCGGCGGCGATGGACAATTTCACTGATCACTGCCAGCAGCGGCACTTCCCATAAAATCGTTTCACACCATAAACCGGCAATACGAATCTCTAGCTTACCGCTGTTATCCGATACAGTGACCTGCTCGGGATTAAAGCGAAAAGTGCGCAGCCAATTCAGATAGTCAGCTTGAAAGAAGGGTAAGCCAGAGAGGTAGAGATACTCATCATCGTTCAGCGCTAATTGGCTCATTAATGCTATCTGGTGGCGGATTTCGTCGGCATATTCGCCCAACAGCTCATCACCACGGCAGCGAAATTCAGCGGCAACGGTAATATAGCGATAGCGATGGAACACGGCTTGCTGCATGTGAAGCTTATATGCATCGGTATCAAGCAATGAAGTCAAAATCGGTGAGGCGTCTTGAGTCATGGCGCTATACAGCATCCTCGTAGCAGCATTTCCGTAGTCGGCATAAACGATAAAGTCACGGGAGTATACCGAGATTATCCTGTTATTGAAGCTTCATCACACCATAAATGCTAATCCGAGGTCTAGGTTTAAACGTGCCATTAGCTCTGAATTAGAAATAGCAGAAGGTTATATCCTTTGGCACTCCCACTCACTGATATCACCAAAGGCTGCAACATCGGTATCTCATGCAGGGAAAAACCTCATGAACTGTGGACAATAAAGCCATAGCTGCTCACCAATTGTAAACCTATCATTGACTTGCGAACTGGCTCGAAAAATCCACAATCAATGCCAGATTTTCCCTAATAGCACGGGTTCTCAACTAGGTTTTTCTAACAATTGTGATACATTGAAATGCTATCTGGGTCTGGGGCGAAGTCAATGGCAGCCATGTTCTTCAGCCCAATCAACGATAAATACAGACCTGATAATCATATTCACAGATGACGTCAAAAGGGTTTCTATGACACAACAGCCGCAAGCTAAATACCGTCACGATTATCGTGCGCCGGATTACACCATCACCGATATCGATCTGGACTTCGCACTGGATGCGCAAAAAACGACGGTAACGGCGGTCAGTAAAGTAAAACGTCAGGCAACCGAAGTGACACCGTTGATCTTAAATGGTGAAGATCTCACGTTAATTAGTGTCAGCATTGATGGGCAACTATGGACTCATTATCATCTACAGGATAATTCGCTGGTTATTGAGCAATTACCCGCACATTTCACACTGACAATCGTCAATGATATCCACCCGGCGACAAACAGCGCGCTTGAGGGGCTATATCTTTCTGGTGAAGCGTTATGTACCCAGTGTGAGGCCGAAGGCTTCCGCCATATTACCTATTACTTAGACCGCCCTGATGTGCTGGCCCGTTTTACAACCCGTATTGTTGCTGACAAGTCTCGCTATCCTTATCTGCTTTCTAATGGCAATCGGGTAGGGCAAGGCGAACTGGAAGATGGCCGCCATTGGGTAAAGTGGGAAGACCCATTCCCGAAACCTTGTTATCTGTTTGCGCTGGTTGCCGGTGATTTTGATGTCTTGCGCGATAAGTTCATTACCCGTTCTGGCCGTGAAGTGGCGCTGGAACTTTTTGTTGATCGGGGTAATTTAGATCGAGCAGACTGGGCAATGACCTCACTGAAGAACTCCATGAAATGGGATGAGACCCGCTTTGGTCTGGAATATGACCTCGATATCTATATGATCGTTGCGGTTGATTTCTTCAACATGGGTGCCATGGAGAATAAAGGGTTGAATGTATTCAACTCAAAATATGTTCTGGCAAAAACAGAAACCGCGACAGATAAAGATTATCTTAATATTGAAGCGGTTATTGGTCATGAATATTTCCATAACTGGACCGGCAACCGAGTTACTTGCCGTGATTGGTTCCAGTTAAGTTTGAAAGAGGGGTTAACAGTATTCCGTGATCAAGAGTTTAGCTCTGATTTAGGCTCACGTTCTGTTAATCGCATTGAAAATGTACGCGTCATGCGCGCAGCACAGTTCGCGGAAGACGCCAGCCCAATGGCCCATGCGATTCGCCCAGATAAAGTCATCGAGATGAACAACTTCTATACCCTAACGGTATATGAAAAAGGCTCAGAAGTGATCCGCATGATGCATACCTTGCTAGGTGAACAGCAATTCCAGGCGGGTATGCAGCTCTATTTTGAGCGCCATGATGGCAGTGCGGCGACCTGTGATGATTTCGTCCAGGCAATGGAAGATGCATCTAATGTTGATCTCTCCTTATTCCGCCGCTGGTATAGTCAATCTGGCACCCCAATACTGACGGTACGTGATGATTTTGATGTCGAGAAGCAGCAGTATCATTTGCACGTTAGTCAAAAAACCTTACCAACCGCTGATCAGCCTGAAAAACTGCCATTACATATCCCACTGGATATTGAGCTATATGACAGTAAAGGCAATGTGATCGCGTTGCAAAGAGATGGCTTGCCAGTTCATCATGTGTTGAATGTGACTGAAGCTGAACAGACCTTTACCTTTGATAATGTTGAACATACTCCAATCCCATCCTTGCTGCGTGAATTCTCCGCGCCAGTTAAATTGGACTATAGCTATAGCGATCAGCAGCTCACTTTCCTGATGCAGCATGCGCGCAATGAATTCTCTCGTTGGGATGCGGCGCAAAGTCTGTTGGCAACCTATATCAAGCTTAACGTTGCTAAATATCAGCAGAAACAGCCATTGACTCTACCTGCTCACGTGGCGGATGCCTTCCGCGCGATATTACTTGATGAAAATCTTGATCCTGCATTAGCCGCACAGATCCTGACACTGCCATCAGAAAATGAAATTGCGGAACTGTTTACCACCATTGATCCGCAGGCTATCAGTGCAGTACATGAAGCGATTACACGTTGCCTGGCTCAAACTCTGTCCGATGAGATGTTGGCTGTTTATGTGGCGAATTTAACGCCGGTTTATCGCATTGAACACGGTGATATTGCCAAACGGGCATTGCGCAATACTTGCCTGAGTTATCTGGCATTTGGTGACGAGGAGTTTGCTAACAAGCTGGTCTCTTCACAATATCACCAGGCCGATAATATGACTGATTCGCTGGCAGCAATGGCTGCAGCTGTTGCAGCACAGTTACCTTGCCGCGATGAGCTACTGGCTGCCTTTGATCTACGCTGGAACCACGATGGCTTGGTGATGGATAAATGGTTTGCGCTGCAAGCGACCAGTCCGGCGGCAGATGTTCTGACTCAGGTGCGTGCTTTGCTTAAGCATCCGGCATTTAGCTTGAGCAATCCAAATCGTACTCGTTCATTGGTCGGCAGTTTTGCCTCTGGCAATCCAGCAGCATTTCATGCCAGCGATGGTAGCGGCTATCAATTCCTGGTGGAGATCCTCAGTGATTTGAATACGCGTAACCCGCAGGTTGCGGCACGATTGATTGAGCCTTTGATCCGGCTGAAACGTTATGATGCAGGGCGTCAGGCTCTGATGCGTCAGGCGCTAGAGCAATTGAAAACGTTGGAAAACTTATCCGGTGATCTGTTCGAGAAGATAACCAAGGCGCTGGCTGCATAAGCCTGGCGGTATAGTCTCTGACGTGATAAGAGACGCAGGATAAATAGATGACTGACCATATGAATCACCGGTCAGCCACATTATCTTCCCCATTAAAAAGGGCAGTAATGCCCTGTGAGGTTATTGAAAAAGTGCCTGTGGCGGAGAAAACAGGCAGATCGTAAAGACGCCGTAAATCCATCCCTGGAGGCTCGAGCCGCGCCCTCCCTGGCGCGGACGCTTTACTCCTCTGCCCGTCCTCTCCGTTCCAAATTGAGTCATTGGGGTTCGTCAGCAGTCTGAGAGGGCAGTAATGCCCTCTTTATCTCTAATTACCTGCAAATAATTAACACTTTGTTAGCAAGGTAGTGGCGCTTGCTACTCTTTGCACGGCTTTACTTAGCAAAAGTTTACTTTCCCGAAAGATGAATTTACCATTCCCTCATCTATCCGCATGTTGGAAGTCGGTCAACTAACCGCTGTGAATTGGTGTCGCCACACAAATTGAACGCCAATGGTTGTAGAACGACAGAATTAATACCTACCAATGGTTTGTCACCGGTCGCTCAGGAGATCACATGTACTATCCTCTCGTCAAAAAAGCACTCTTTCAGCTTGATCCAGAACGTGCCCATGAATTCACGTTCCGCCAGTTAAAACGTGTTACCGGTACACCGCTTGAGTTTTTGGTACGCCAATCGGTGCCAACCAAACCGGTAAGCTGCATGGGTCTGTCATTCAAAAACCCATTAGGTTTGGCTGCGGGTCTGGATAAAGACGGTGAGTGTATTGATGCACTAGGCGCAATGGGGTTTGGGTTTATTGAAGTAGGGACAGTGACACCACGACCACAGTCAGGAAATGACAAGCCAAGATTATTCAGGATCGTTGAAGCCGAAGGTTTGATCAACCGGATGGGATTTAATAATCACGGGGTTGATAACTTAATTGAAAACGTCAAAAAATCACATTTTGGCGGTATTTTAGGCATTAATATCGGCAAGAATAAAGATACGCCAGTAGAACAAGGTAAAGAAGATTACTTGATTTGTATGGATAAAATATATCCATATGCTGGATATATTGCGATTAATATTTCTTCACCTAATACACCTGGATTACGATCCTTGCAGTACGGTGAGGCATTAGATGACTTGTTAGCAGCAATTAAAGATAAGCAAACCGAATTACATGCACGACACAATAAGTACGTTCCGGTTGCAGTAAAGATCGCGCCGGATCTTACGGAAGAAGAATTGATCCAAATAGCTGACAGTTTAGTTCGCCATAATATAGATGGTGTTATTGCCACTAATACAACACTCGATCGCTCTCTAATACAAGGATTAGATTATTGCGAACAAGCTGGTGGCTTAAGTGGCCGACCATTACAATTACGCAGCACTGAAGTGATTCGTCGTTTATCGCAAGAGCTGCAAGGGCGTCTACCAATTATTGGTGTCGGTGGAATTGATTCAGTCACGGCCGCTCGGGAAAAAATGGCTGCCGGTGCGTCATTGATTCAAATTTATTCCGGATTTATCTTCCGTGGACCCGGTTTGATTAAGAATATTGTTACTCATATCTAATTATTTATCTTCATTACATGCCGGGGGGTTTATTTATTCCTCCGGCTCGTCTATATTTTACTCCGGTAGATTAAATATACAGCGAAAGCCTTAAATGAATTTAATCCCCCTTGATGGGTAAATACTCAGTTATTGAGTCAATGATGTTGGCAGCATGGCGGGAAGGAAAATATGCGGATTAAACCAGACGATAAATGGCGTTGGTATTTTGATACCGAACATGACCGACTGATGTTGGATTTAGCCAATGGTATGATATTTCGCTCGCGTTTCCCGTCTAAAATGCTCACCCCAGATGCTTTTGATGAATCTGCATTTTGCGTTGACGATGCTGCACTCTATTTTGAATTTGAAGATCAATGCCGCCAAATTAAGTTGAGTAATGAACAACGTTCAGAATTGGTGTTAAATGCACTGGTCGCATTTCGTTACTTAAAACCGTTAATGCCTAAAAGCTGGTATTTTGCTCAACAGGCTAAATCATTTGCGCCGCAAAATGCTGAACTGGCCGTGGTGAAAGTATTAGATAGCGGAGAGGAGGTTCGTTTGTTAGTGGTTGAGTCAGGTGACTCCGCCAGCTTATGCTTATTAGCGCAGTCTCAGGTAGTATTAGCTGGCCGCCAGTTGGTGCTGGGTGATGCGATAAAGATAATGAACGACCGCTTATTGCCACTCGTGATTGAAGAGATTTATACCGCACCAGCTTTCAACCTTGACCGGGCGGTATAATTCTCGGCAGTTTAAAATCGATTGGCTCTATTAGAGGCTTATTTACCACTGAGTGTAATGTCGCCCTTAGGAATACAGCTACAACAAAGAATCGTTCCGTCATTGCTAATGGCACTCTGTTTTAATGGTGCAACTTCGCCATCCACTAAGGTAATTCTACAACTACCACATATCCCCGCTCGGCATGAATAGGGTATACGGATATTCTGTTGTTCCAGTTGCTCCAACAACACCTGCTGATTATTGCCATTAAAGCGGATGCCATTATATTCAATGGATACCGCTTTGGATTGATCTTGTGGTGCATTAACGCTTTCAATGATGATACCTGCGGCGTAAGGCCGTGGTGGTTTGGTTGACAGAATTTCGACTTCATCGCCGACGCGAATAATACCACTGTTTCTGGCCACCATATTCTGACCAAAATCGATATCGCCATTCTCCGCCGTTCGGAATGTCTGCAGTGTCCGCAATGGCTCGCCGGTTGGATGTTTCCGTCCACGCTCAATGCTGACTGTGGTTAATACACAGCGGCTACATGGCTTAACCAGATCAAAGGTAATATCGCCGACACGGATAACTTTCCAACTGTCCTCGGCAAATGCACTCGCACCGGTCACCACTAAATTTGGCCGAAACTGTTCCAGCTTAATACTGCCGGGGCAGCGCTGTTGCAACTCTTTAAAGGATGCTTCGTTGATCAGCAGGTAAGGGAAGCCATCGGCAAAAGAGAGTGGAACTTCTGGCATCGGTTTTACCCGGCGGGTTAATTCCGTTCCAAGCCAGCGCAATTGCACTTCACGCTGAAAATAACCACTGAGCCAGTTGTTGATATCGGCAGGGGCAATCAGCGCTGTAAAATGATTTCCCCAAACTTCAGTCGGTTCGGCATTGGCTAAAAAATCATTAAAGCGGATACTGGCACTCTCACCATCGGGGGCGGTGAGATATAAACCGTCCGACATTAATGCCGGTGTAAACATCACCATCTTTGGATTTTGACGCGCAGTAATAAAAGTGCCATCCGGCTCAGTAATCATGAATACGCGGTCAAAGGCCAATCCGCTGCTGCTGACTTGAGCATGAGAAAGCTGTAAACCGCGCATGGATTTGACTGGATGAACATAGAGTCGGGAGAGGGTAATCACCATTGCCTCCGTGCGTGTATAAAATTTAGAGGGAGCAACTTTATGACAAGCTGCTGGGATTAGCTATAATGCGCAACAATTTTCTTTTTGGTGATAGTGCGATATGAACTCTCTGTTTGCCAGCACGGCGCGTGGACTGGAAGAACTGTTAAAAAGCGAACTCGAAGCGCTGGGCGCTCACGACTGTAAAATAGTACAGGGTGGGGTACATTTTCAGGGCGACGATCGACTCATGTACCAAAGCTTGCTGTGGAGCCGGCTGGCTTCGCGCATCCTGTTACCGCTTAATGAATTTAAAGTTTACAGTGATTTGGACTTGTACCTTGGGGTGCAGGCGATTGATTGGCCGTCAATCTTTGGTTTAGATAAAACATTTGCCGTGCACTTTAGCGGAGTGAATGACGAAATCCGCAACAGTCAGTATGGTGCGCTGAAAGTCAAAGATGCCATTGTGGATAGCTTTACCCGCAAGTTGGATCAGCGCCCGACAGTGGCCAAGCAGCAGCCGGATATCCGCGTTAATGTTTTTCTGCAAAGGGATATGGCCAGTGTGGCACTTGATCTCAGTGGCGAAGGTCTGCATCAGCGCGGCTACCGTGACCTGACCGGTCAGGCTCCGCTGAAAGAGAATCTGGCTGCAGCAATCATTCAGCGTTCTGGCTGGCAGCCGGGTACGCCAATGGTCGATCCCATGTGTGGGTCCGGCACCTTGCTGATTGAAGCCGCCATGATGGCATCTGATCGTGCACCGGGCCTGCATCGGTCACATTGGGGGTTCACTGGCTGGAGCGCGTTTAACGAAGATCTCTGGCGCGAATTGACCACCGAAGCGCAAGTTCGTGCGCGCACCGGTTTACAAGAGACGACCTCCCGTTTCTTCGGTTCCGATATTGATCGTCGGGTGATTGAGATGGCACGAGCCAATGCCCGTCGTGCCGGGGTATCAGAGCTGATTACCTTTAATGCCAACGACGTCAGTAAGCTGGTGAATCCATTGCCAGAAGGGCCTGTGGGCACGGTTATCAGTAACCCGCCTTACGGTGAGCGGCTGGAGAGTGAGCCGGCATTGATTGCGCTGCATAATATGCTCGGCCGCATCATGAAAACCGCATTCGGTGGCTGGCGCTTGTCACTGTTCAGTGCTTCGCCAGAACTGCTGAGCTGCTTGCAATTACGCGCAGATCGCGAATTTAAAGCTAAAAATGGCCCACTTGATTGTGTGCAGAAAAACTACCAATTAGCCGCCAATCCGCAGGGCGCGGGTGGTTTACAGGTGGCAGAGGATTACGCCAACCGTCTGCGTAAGAACGTGAAAAAACTGGATAAGTGGGCCAAACAGCAGGGTATCGAATGTTACCGGCTGTATGATGCCGATTTACCCGATTACAACGTCGCCGTCGATCGCTATGGCAGCAAAGTTGTGGTGCAGGAGTATGCGCCGCCGAAAACCATTGATGCACAAAAAGCGCGTCAGCGCCTGTTTGATGTGATTAATGCCACTCTCGCGGTGCTGGATTTACCATCCAATCAGCTGGTGTTGAAAACCCGTGAACGTCAGAAGGGCAAAAATCAATACGAAAAATTGGCACAAAAAGGTGAGTTCCTGCTGGTGAGTGAGTATAACGCCAAGCTATGGGTTAACCTGACCGATTACCTCGATACTGGCCTGTTCCTTGATCACCGCATTGCTCGCCAGATGCTGGGCAAAATGAGTCAGGGCAAAGATTTCCTGAATCTGTTTGCCTATACCGGCACGGCAAGTGTCCATGCCGGTCTGGGCGGTGCGCGTAGTACCACCACGGTAGATATGTCGCGTACCTATCTGGAGTGGGCTGAGAAGAATCTGCGGGCGAATGGCTTAACGGGCCAGCAGCACCGTTTGATTCAAGCCGATTGTCTCTCTTGGCTGAGTAATACCGATGAGCAATTCGATGTGATCTTCATCGATCCACCGACGTTCTCCAACTCCAAGCGCATGGAGAC
Source organism: Yersinia sp. Marseille-Q3913 (assembly GCF_963892745.1). Classification (NCBI taxonomy): domain Bacteria; kingdom Pseudomonadati; phylum Pseudomonadota; class Gammaproteobacteria; order Enterobacterales; family Yersiniaceae; genus Yersinia; species Yersinia sp. Marseille-Q3913. Next base: position 29,198 of record NZ_CAWQAF010000013.1, read on the forward strand.
AACCTTTGATGTTCAGCGCGATCATTTGGTGCTGATGAAAGAACTTAAACGGTTACTGCGCCGTCAGGGGACAATCATGTTCTCTAACAATAAGCGTGGTTTCCAGATGGATTTGGCCGGGATAGAAGCGTTAGGGCTGGAAGCGAAAGAGATAACAGCGCAGACACAATCTGAAGACTTTGCCCGTAATCGTCAAATTCACAACTGCTGGCTGGTGACTCACCGCCGCGAGGAAAAGTAAAAACTATGTCGTTAATTAGCATGTCCGGTGCCTGGCTCTCCTTCAGCGATGCGCCTCTATTAGATAATACTGAATTGCATATTGAGGCAAACGAGCGCGTTTGTCTGGTGGGCCGCAATGGCGCGGGTAAATCCACCTTGTTGAAAATTCTAAGCAAAGAAGTTCCGCTGGATGATGGCCGTATCATTTATGAGCAGGACTTGATTGTGGCGCGTCTGCAACAAGATCCTCCGCGCAATGTGGCCGGTACGGTGTTTGATTTTGTGGCGGAAGGTGTGCAGGAGCAAGCCGAGCATCTGAAAGCTTATCATGCCACGCTGCACGATGTAGAGCTTGATCCAAGCGAGAAGAATCTGAATCGCCTGGCCGCGCTACAGGAAATTCTTGACCATCAGGGTCTGTGGCAGTTAGATAGTCGCATTCAGGAAGTGCTGGTTCAGTTGGGGCTATCGGCCGATGCTGAACTCTCATCACTGTCGGGTGGTTGGTTGCGTAAAGCGGCATTAGGTCGCGCACTGGTGAGCTCACCAAAAGTGCTGTTGCTGGATGAACCGACCAACCATTTAGATATTGAAACCATCAACTGGCTGGAAGGTTTCCTGAAAGACTTCCAGGGCAGCATCGTGTTTATCTCCCATGACCGCTCCTTTATCCGCGCAATGGCGACACGTATTGTCGATCTTGATCGCGGTAAATTGGTGTCATGGCCGGGTAACTATGAGCTGTATCTTGCCAGCAAAGAAGAAGCACTGCGGGTTGAAGAGCTGCAAAATGCAGAGTTTGACCGCAAACTGGCGCAAGAAGAGGTGTGGATCCGCCAGGGTATCAAAGCGCGACGCACCCGTAATGAGGGCCGTGTTCGCGCCTTGAAAGCATTACGGATGGAGCGTTCGGCGCGCCGTGAAGTGATGGGCACTGCCAAGATGCAAGTGGAAGAGACGGTGCGCTCAGGCAAAATCGTCTTTGAGCTGGAAAATGTCAATTATCAAGTTGATGGCAAAGTGCTGGTGAGAGATTTTACTGCGCAAGTACAGCGTGGCGACAAAATTGCCTTGGTCGGCCCGAACGGTTGCGGTAAAACCACCTTGCTGAAACTGATGCTCGGTCAGCTTAAAGCGGACAGCGGCAAAGTGCATTGCGGCACCAAACTGGAAGTGGCCTATTTTGACCAGCACCGCGCAGAGCTTGATCCAGAGCGCACGGTGATGGATAACCTGGCCGAAGGTAAGCAAGAGGTGATGGTCAATGGCCGTTCCCGCCATGTATTGGGCTATCTGCAAGACTTCCTGTTCCACCCGAAACGTGCCATGACGCCAGTAAAAGCTCTGTCTGGTGGTGAGCGTAACCGCCTGTTATTGGCTAAATTATTCCTTAAGCCAAGTAACTTGTTGATCCTCGATGAACCGACCAATGACCTGGATGTGGAAACACTGGAGCTGTTGGAAGAGATGGTTGATAGCTATCAGGGCACGGTATTGTTGGTGAGCCATGATCGTCAATTCGTTGATAACTCGGTGACTGAATGCTGGATCTTTGAAGGTAATGGCCAAATAAGCAGCTTTGTGGGCGGTTATTATGATGCTCACCAACAGCGTGCTGAGGCAAAACCTATTCGTCAGGTGGCGGCTAAGGTGGAAGAGACCAAAGCTGTCGCACCGGCAAAAAGCAGTGCAGTGACAGCCAAACGACCGGGTAAGCTGAGTTATAACTTGCAGCGCGAGCTGGATCAGTTACCGCAGCAGCTAGAAAAGCTGGAAAATGAGATCAGTGGCTTACAGGCTCAGGTTAGTCACTCAAATTTCTTCTCCCGTCCGCATGAAGAGACACAACAGGTCTTGAAAGCATTAGCCGATGCCGAACAGGCGTTAGAAGTCGCGTTTAGTCGTTGGGAAGAGCTGGAAGCTCAGAAAAATGGCTAAAAACGCATAATCACCGCTCTATCAGCTGACACAATAGCCCACTTTATAATGATATTGTGTCTATTGTTATATTACGCATCTTGATAGAACGGTGTTCAGCTATGCCCTTCAATGATGAAGGGCATATATAGCCGTAAGGAATGAGATATTGTGTTCTATTATTCAGCCTGAGCACGGCGAGCACTCCGGGCAGTCAGGGAATGTGATCCTGTGCCGGCAGTGCGACATGTCAGTGGCCTTACCCTCCCTGCCTTATGGCACCAAAGCGGTATGTCCGCGCTGTAAGACCACACTGACCGCCCGGTGGGACGAGCCACGTAAGCGCCCGGTTGGTTATGCTATCAGCGCACTGTTTATGCTGTTGCTGGCGAATATGTTCCCCTTCGTTAAAATGCGTGTCGCGGGGATCACCAGCGAAATCACCCTGATCCAAATACCCAAAGTGATGTTGGCGGATAACTATGCCAGCATGGCAACGTTATTTATGGTACTGGTGCAGTTGATACCCGCCTTCTGTATGGTGGCAATTATTCTGCTTTGCCTGCGGGTTCGTATGCCCAACCGCTGGAAGGCGTTGATAGCAAAAGCGTTATTCCAATTTAAAACCTGGTGCATGGTGGAGATCTTCCTCGCCGGTGTGCTGGTAAGTTTTGTCAAACTGATGGCCTATGGCGAAATTGGCATTGGCAGCAGTTTTATCCCCTATTGCCTATTCTGTTTGTTACAAGTGCGCGCTTTCCAATGTGTCGACCGCCATTGGATGTGGCAGGATATTGCGCCGGCACCTGCGTTACCCCATCCATTGATTGCCGGCCGTACCGGTTTGCGCCAAGGGCTGCGCTCCTGCTCCTGCTGTACCGCCATTTTGCCGCAATCTCAGGTGCAATGCCCCCGTTGCCATACGCACGGTTACGTCCGTCGCCGCAACAGTTTGCAGTGGACCATGGCACTGCTTATTACTTCAATCCTGCTCTATATCCCCGCCAATCTGCTACCGATCATGATAACTGAAAGCTTGGGGAACCAAATGGGTTCCACCATTATGTCCGGGGTGATTTTCCTGTGGAGCGAAGGCTCCTATCCAGTGGCGCTGGTGATTTTTATTGCCAGTATTATGGTGCCATCACTAAAAATGCTGGCGATCGGCTGGCTGTGCTGGGATGCGAAAGGCAAGGGCAATACTGATACCGAACGAATGCATTTTATTTATGAAATCGTCGAGTTTGTTGGCCGCTGGTCAATGATAGACGTCTTTGTTATTGCAGTGCTCTCATCATTAGTCCGTATCGGACAACTGATGAGTATCTACCCGGCGATTGGGGCGCTACTGTTCGCAATGGTAGTGATCCTGACCATGTTTGCTGCATTAACGTTCGATCCGCGTTTAACCTGGGATCGAATAGGTGACACAACCCAAAAGGAGCCGCAAGGTGACGGACAATAATCCCAGCCAGCATGTGGCGGAAATTGAAAAAATCAAGCGGTGGTCCCCGGTGTGGATCATCCCAATTATCACTGCGCTGATTGGTGCATGGATACTGTTTTATCACTTTAGCCATCAAGGGCCTCAGGTGGTCATGACCACACTGAATGCAGAGGGTATTGAGGCGGGTAAAACAAAAATAAAGAGCCGTAGTGTGGATGTCGGCATCGTTGAGCAGGTCACGTTAAGTGAAGATCTCAACCATGTGATCGTGCAGGCGCGGCTGAATTCAGGTATGAGTACCCTGTTACACGCCGATACCGTGTTCTGGGTGGTCAAGCCACAGATTGGGCGCGAGGGTATTTCTGGCCTTGGGACACTGCTTTCTGGTGCTTACATTGAGCTGCAACCCGGCAGCAAAGGTAGATCATTAGATGAGTTCACCTTACTGGACTCTCCTCCGCTGGCCTCACCCGATGCGAAAGGGCTGCGCATCACACTGGATAGCGAACAAGCAGGGCAGTTGAATGCTGGCGACCCGGTGTTGTTCCGTGGCTATCGCGTCGGTTCGGTGGAGACCAGCACTTTTGATGCTAAATCACGCCTGATGCGCTATCAGCTATTTATTGGCGCGCCTTATGATAGCCTGGTCACCACCAATGTCCGTTTTTGGAAGGACAGTGGTGTCGCCGTTGACCTCTCCTCGCAGGGGATGCGAGTCGAAATGGCATCGCTAGCCACCTTGTTCAGTGGCGGTGTGAGCTTTGATGTCCCTGATGGTTTAGAACTGGGCAAGCCAATCACGGCAGATAAGCCCGAGTTTAAGCTGTTTGATAACCGCAGCAGCATCCAAAACTCACTCTATACGGAACATGAAGACTTCTTGCTGTTCTTCTCCGATTCAGTCCGTGGTTTGCAGTCGGGTGCGCCAGTAGAGTTCCGCGGGATCCGCGTGGGCACTGTCGGGGATGTTCCATTCTTCACCGATGGGATGAGGCAGCGCCTGGATAATGATTTCCGCATTCCGGTGCTTATTCGTATTGAACCGGGCCGTTTCCGCAAAGATTTAGGCCCGGATGCCAATTTCGAACAGCTACTGAAAACCGCCAAACAGCGCGGCCTGCGGGCTTCATTGAAATCGGGTAACTTGTTGACCGGTGCACTGTTTATTGATCTGGATTTCTACTCTGATGCCAAACCGTGGAAAGGGCCGTTGGAAGTGGCGGGTTATCCATTGCTGCCAACAGTCAGTGGCGGTTTAGCGCAGATGCAGCAAAAAGTGATGCAAACACTGGATAAGATTAATAATCTTCCGCTAGATCCAATGCTGAATGAGGTCACAAAAACGCTGGTTGAGAGTCAGAGAACCATGCGTGAGACGCAGAAAACCCTGGAGTCGCTGACGGCCATTACCGCCAGCCCGGCGATGAAAGATCTGCCACAAGATCTGCAAAAAACCTTGAATGAGTTGAATCGCAGCATGAAAGGCTTCCAGCCTGGTTCTCCGGCCTACAATAAAATGGTCGGCGATATGCAGCGGTTAGATCAGGTCTTGCGTGAGTTACAGCCGGTATTGCGGACGCTGAATGAGAAGAGTAACGCGCTGGTATTTGAAGCGGCAGGAAGTCAGGACCCTCAGCCTAAGAAGGCCAAAAAATGATGAAATGGATGGCAGTTATCGCCGCGCTGTTACTCAGCGCTTGCAGCAGCGAACCCAGCAAAACTTATTATCAGTTACCGGCAATGAGTGCGCCTGCTACCGCCAGTAGCAGCGTGGCATCAAGGCAACTGTGGATTGAGCATGTTGGTGTCGCTGATTATCTCGCTGCGACAGGGGTGGTCTATCAAACCAACGATGTGCAATATGTGATTGCGACCAACAACCTATGGGCCAGCCCGCTGGATCAACAGTTGCAGCAAACTTTGGTCACCAATCTGAGTAATGCACTGCCGGGTTGGTTGGTCTCTTCCCAGCCGTTGGATAGTGATCAGGATGTCCTCAATGTGACCGTCACTGGGTTCCATGGGCGTTATGATGGCCGTGCCATCATCCGTGGTGTCTGGATCCTGAAACATCAGGGGCAACTGATTAAGCAGTCATTCGATTTGGAGCTAAAGCAGAGCGAAGATGGTTATGATGCCCTGATCCGCACCTTGGCTGCGGGCTGGCAGCAAGAAGCCGGGACGATTGCCGCTCAGTTGCAGCGGGTTAAATAATATATTGTTCTAAAACAATCTAATCCTCTTTCATTGGTAATAATAAAATTGCTATGAAAGAGGATTCTCATTAAATATCAATTCATTAGCTTCAACCACCCTAAATCAATCACTTAGCGTATTCTGCGTGCATAGCTCACAAATGTGACATTGGCGTGAATTTTGCGCATTGCTTTTCTGTTTCTTAAGGACTATCACTTAACTGTGATTGCACATAAAGTGGTCACTGTTTTCTTTCCACCAGACCGAAAGATGAGGGAAACGAGGCATGAAGAGACAGAAAAGAGATCGCCTGGAAAGGGCGTTGTCACGTGGGTATCAGGCAGGTATTTCAGGGCGTTCGAGGGAAATTTGTCCCTATCAAGCTTTAGACGCTAGATCACATTGGTTAGGAGGTTGGCGACAAGCCATGGAGGACAGGGCTGTGACCGCTTAAGCGGCTCTCTGTCAGACTAAGGGATAACCTCCGCTTTATGCGCATATTGCGGAGGTTGTTAATTAGCCCTTGTACTTAATGATGCCGTGTTGTTGGCTACTCTAATTATCCCACCCAGCGTTTCAGCAAGATACTGGCGTTGACTCCGCCAAAACCAAAACCATTTGAAAGCGCATAGGTCATCTCATGTGGCAGAGCTTTACCCGCCACGATATTCAGCCCCTTAGCCGCAGGATCCAGATTTTCCAGATTCAGCGTGGCGGGAACGATTTGGTCGCGCAATGCCAACACGGTGAAAATGGTTTCCAGCCCACCAGCTGCACCCAGCAAATGGCCAGTGGCCGATTTGGTTGATGTTATCGCTAGCGTATCGCCCTCACCAAACAGATGCTTAATGGCATTGATTTCGCCAAGATCACCTACTGGTGTTGAGGTCGCATGAGCATTTAGATGCTGAACCTGTTCCGGTGAAATCCCAGCCTGGCGCAAAGCAATCTTCATCGCACGATAAGCACCGTCGCCATCTTCAGCACCAGAGGTCATGTGATAGGCATCGGCACTAGTACCATAGCCGACAATCTCAGCCAAAGGTTGCGCACCACGGGCCAGTGCATGTTCCAACTCCTCGATAACCAGCAAACCGGCCCCTTCGCCCATCACAAAACCATCGCGTGCACTATCAAAAGGGCGCGAGGCTTTTTCAGGGGCCTCATTTGAGCCGGTTGATAATGCACGTGCTGCGGCAAAGCCAGCCAAACTGACTTTATCAATCGCGGCCTCAGCGCCACCACACAAGGCAACATCAGCTTCATCGTTGCGGATCATCCGCACGGCATCACCGATAGCTTGCACACCTGCGGCGCAGGCAGTGACGGGCGCACCAATCGGGCCTTTAAAGTGATGCTTAATCGAGACGTGACCTGCGGCCAGATTCACCAAAAATGAAGGCACAGTGAAAGGGGATAGCCGTTTTGGTCCACGACTGTCGGTGGTGCGCACGGCATGGGCGATAGCGGGGAAACCGCCAATACCCGAACCAATAATAGTGGCGGTGCGCTCCTGTTTCTCTACGTCATCCGCTTGCCAGCCCGCATGAGCAATGGCTTCATCCGCTGCGGCCATAGCAAATTCAATAAAGCGATCCATCTTCTTTTGATCTTTTGGTGCGACAGCTTTATCAGGATCGAAACCTGCTACGGGGTCGGCCGCGAGAGTTGGGACTTGCCCGCCAATTTTGGCCGGTAAATCGCCGACAATCTCATCGGGCAGCACACGGATCCCCGATTGCCCGGCCAGCAGACGTTGCCAAACAGTTTCGCTACCACAGCCTAATGGGGAGACCACACCCATTCCTGTAATTACTACACGGCGCGTATTCATCATTTTTCCTTTTGAAGCTCAATTGAGTGGGGGGGCTGCCTGGCATCGTCTGACTGCTTGCTATGCATCAGTGCCAACCGTTGATTAATTATATCGCTCCTGACGGAGCCTGCCGCAAGAGTGACATCTTGCGTACGAATAGGTTGCCCTGAGTGTCTGTCGAGCAATATTGGCTCGATAGGTGTGCCAGTGCGGCGATCCACAAGGACCACTTTGGGGCCTTCTGGCGCAAAATGTTGATTACCCCAGTGAAACAAGGCAGCAATGACGGGGAAGAAATCGTTGCCACGCTCAGTCAATAAATACTCATAGCGGGCGGGGCGGGGATTATAGAGCCGCTTTTCAAAGATGCCGCTCTCCACCAGATATTTTAAGCGGCGAGTGAGGATGGTTGGTGATAGCTGCAAACTTTGCTGAAATTCATCAAATCGCGTTAACCCTTGAAAGGCATCACGAATGATCAATATGCTCCACCACTCTCCTACTCGCTCAAGAGAGCGGGCCACCGGACAGGGCATATCTTCAAAACGGGTTCTTTGCATACCACTCTCACTGGGTTACGGTGGATTTGGCTGGCCCATGACCTGAAAATTAACAGGTCGTCTTGTGACTACATTTATTGTAGTCACTGAGGTAAAAAAAATGCCGCTGGGCATCAAAATAGTGAGTTATCAGCATAACAGTGCGGGGGATGTTACGATCCCCCACACAAGGAGAGCAGATAAAATACTAGAAAGCGTTGGTGTCTTTAAACAAACCCACTTTCAAGTCGGTGGCGGTGTAAATCACTTTGCCATCAACTAATACTTCACCGTCCGCAACGCCCATGATCAATTTACGCATGATAATACGTTTAAAATTAATACGATACGTCACTTTTTTAGCATCAGGCAGTACCTGCCCGGTGAATTTAACTTCACCCACACCCAGAGCACGACCTTTCCCTTCGCCGCCCAACCAGCCAAGATAGAAACCAACCAACTGCCACATGGCATCAAGGCCCAGGCAACCAGGCATTACTGGGTCACCGATAAAGTGGCAACCGAAGAACCATAGGTCCGGATTGATATCCAGTTCCGCTTCCACATAACCTTTACCATAGGTGCCGCCGTCTTCTGTCATTTTGACGACACGGTCCATCATTAGCATATTGCCTGCTGGCAATGGTGGCCCGCCAGCGCCAAACAGTTCGCCACGGCCTGATGCTTCAAGGTCTTCTTTTGTATAGGATTCGCGTTTATCTACCATGTTCTCAGTAAGCCTTATTTTAGTGAAGTGCGCAGAATAGCGTACAGCTGTACGCTGAACAAGTCCGATCAGCCCTGGTTGAACCAGTTTAGCCAACGTAATGGCCATGGCCAACGACGCCTGTCCAGCGGATTTACCTGCGAGATTCGCTCTTGAATTATACCCAACAGACTCGGTTGTTGCTCATCGGCATAAACCACGCCCGTTAATATCGGTAGTGCTTCAGCCACCGTATCAACTGCCCACAGGTGGAATTGACCATTTTGCACGGCTTCAATCACCGCCTGATTAAGGCATAAATGACGGACGTTGGTGGAGGGTAAAATCACCCCCTGAGTGCCCGTTAGCCCACGGCGCTGGCAAGCCTCGAAGAAACCTTCGATCTTTTCATTCACGCCGCCAATAGGCTGCACGTTACCAAACTGGTCAACAGAACCTGTCACGGCAATTTGTTGGTTGATTGGCTGCTGCGAGAGCGCACTGATCAACGCGCAAAGTTCAGCGAGTGATGCACTGTCGCCATCCACTTCACCATAAGATTGCTCAAAAACAATGGAAGCGGAGAACGGCAGCGGCTGATCGAGATCCAGTTCTGAATGCAAGAATGCCTGCATAATCATCATGCCTTTAGCATGGATATTGCCACCCAGTTCAGCTTTACGCTCAACATCAACAAACTCGCCATCACCTAAGTGAACAACACAGCTGATACGCGCCGGCTCGCCAAAGGCATAAGGGTGGCCTGGATATTCCAGCACCGACAGGCCGTTAATCTGGCCGACAACTTGCCCTTCAGTATCCACCAGAATTTGGCCTAGCTCTATCTCATCCTGCATCCGCTCTGCGAGGTAGCTATGCCGCCAATCGCGGGCATTCAGTGCCGTTTCCAGCGCGTTGGCGGTAATGGTGTCCTCTTCGGCATACAGCGCAGCTTCCGCTAGCTGATGGGTTAGCCATTGTGGGCACAGTGGCAGGCTGCCTTGGTCACCGCTGTAACGTATCGCCTGGCGAAACAGTACCGGCCAGGCATCGGCAGATAGGGGTGGCAGCTGCTTTTGCTGCAATAGCGCATTGATATAGCCGCACCATAAAGTCATGCCATCAATATCGACCAGTGGCAGCTCGACTTCAAACTCACCATAAATAGCCAATTCGCCCAGTTCAGGTTCCATGTCATGGAAATCGCCAAGACCGAGACGGTCACCAACCAGAATCAGGCGCAGATCCAACGGCATAGAGGGAATCTGTACCGGCAGAGGGCGGGTTTCATCAGGAGAGAGCCAGTCAAAACGTTGTTGGGCAATCATCTGCTTTAGGCGCAGCCACATTAATGGTTGCGCCTGTAGAGCACGTACCGACAGGATCAAGATGCCGCCATTAGCCTGATGAACCAAGCCGGGTTGCAGACTGATTTGATCTTTATGCCATCTAACACAACCAAACAGTTGCTCTGGCTCGACCCACTCTTGATAGAGGCAGCGTGACTGTGCCGCAAACAGCTCGTCACCACGTTGCGCTGGCTGCCAGGTGACTTGGTGACCATGTATCAGATAATCGCCACCAAACAGGGCTGAAGCCTCAGGTTGCAGCTCTTTAACCGCCTGCGCAATTAGTGCCAGATACTCAGTGCTCTCTTGAGCTTTGATCAGCATGAAACGTGGTTGAGACAGTGGATGACAAAATAGCGTCATGCCATTTTCTAACCGGGGCTGAATCACGGCAAAAGGAACAGGCTCCAATTGGGAGGCAGTAGCGAATAACGCTTCATATGGCGTTGTGTTCGGCAGCAGCGACTGCCATTCAAGTCGGTTATTGGTCAAAGTAATAGATGCAATCGTCAAAAAGGGAAAGGGCGATTATACAAGAATAAAGCAGGCTGCATACACGTAGAGTGGCAGTTGGTGGCAAGGAGTAAGACATCGGAAGCATTCCGTACAAAAAACAATCTATTCATGTGCTTTTAGTAGGGTGAAATTCTGTGTAAAGCTGTTATGCTTGATTTAAGTTACGCGGTCACTAAAGAGCTCACGATGAAATATCAACAACTGGAAAATTTGGAAAGTGGTTGGAAATGGGCGTATTTGGTAAAAAAACACCGTGAAGGTGAAGCCATTACCCGACATATCGAAAACAGTGCAGCTACGGAGGCCGTAGAGCAACTGATTAAACTGGAAAGTGAGCCAGTGAAAGTGTTGGAGTGGATTGATGCACATATGAACCAGCAACTGACGACGCGGATGAAGCAGACAATTCGCGCCAGACGCAAGCGGCATTTCAATGCAGAGCATCAACATACCCGCAAAAAATCAATCGATTTGGAGTTTTTGGTCTGGCAACGTTTGGCAGCCCTTGCCCGGCGTCGTGGTAATACGCTTTCGGAGACAGTGGTTCAGTTGATTGAAGATGCTGAGCGCAAAGAGAAATATGCCCACCAGATGTTCTCTTTGAAACAGGATTTGCAGGATATTCTTGGTAAAGAGAGTTAATCTGTTTGATATTCAGAATGTTAGATTACTCCGGGTACACCATAAAAAAGAGTCTGTGACCTGGTTATGCTTAATCTCATGACAAAAAAAACCCCGCATTGCGGGGTTTTTTACGAAAGCTGTAAACTTAAGCCTGTGGCTGAGTTACAACTTCTTTGTAGCCTTTAACTTCGATCTCTACGCGACGATCTGGTGCCAGACATTCGATCAGTGCAGCACGTGGTTTCACGTTAGCACAGGTGTTACCTGTAACTGGGTTCGCTTGGCCTTCACCGCGAGCGGTGATTTTGTCAGCAGGGATACCTTTAGAAACCAGGTAATCACGCACGCTGTCAGCACGACGCTGAGACAGAGCTAAGTTAGGAGCTGGTTGACCGATACGGTCAGCAAAGCCCAGAACCACTACAGAACCATCTTTAGGATCGATAGAACTCAGCTGAGAATACAGTTGGTCCAGAGCTTGCTGGCCTTCTGGTTTCAGAGTTGACTTGTTGAAAGCGAACAGCACGTCAGATTTCAGTGTGAAACGCTTAGTGTCAACAACTGGCGCTGGAGCTGGAGCTGGCGCTACTGGCGCAACTACATCATCCTGACCGAAACGGTAAGATACACCTACGCTCAGCATGCCATTGTCTGGACGAGCACCAACGGTAGCACGGTCACCGATGTTGTTAACCCATTGGTATTCCATACGGGTTGCCCAGTTTTTGGTCCAAGCGTATTCAGCACCCAGAGCAACCAATGGAGAAACACCGGTGTCGTGGCCACTAGTACGAGCGCCATCGAAAGAACCGGTAGCATCTGCACGCCAAACCATACCACCCAGACGAGTGTAAACGTCCAGATCTTGTGCAACAGGGTAACTCAGTTTAGCAGCTAACTGGACGCCTTGTGCTTTGAAAGCACCGTTGTTGGTGTCGCCTTTGTAAGGCATACGGCCAAGCCAGTCGTATCCCATTTCAAAGCCCAGGTACTGGTTTGCTTGGTAACCCAAGAACGCACCAGCACCAATTTGGTCTTTATGAGTTGGGCCGTCATTTTGAATGATGGAACCAGAATCTTGGTACTGGGACCAGCCCAGTTTACCACCGGTGTACCAGGTGTTATCTTTTGGTGCGGCTTGCGCTACTGTAGCGAAACCTGCCAGTGCCACTGCTAATGCGATAGCTGTCTTTTTCATTTTACGCCTCGTTATCATCCAAATAGGCAATGAGCTTTAAAAAGCCAAGCCCTTGGTTAAAATTCTTCGTTAAGATTTTAACGCTCCCGTTAATCACGTTGCCAGTATGATTTGGCATTTTAGAGCAACCTTAGCGATGTAAAGTCTACAACGTGGCGAGAAAGTTACAAGTGTGATGTAATAAACGGCCTGAAAAAAAAGCGAAATAGTACATAATCTTTAACGATTTAGTGGTAAAAAGCAGCTTTTTCTATGAGACATTTTCTGCTGCAAGCCGCATTCCGACTCGCTTTATGTCAGTTTCACAGGAGTAAGCGCTAAATATTGTAATAATTCATGGGATAAATCCTAAATTCACTTAATGATACAAAGAAGAATGAATTTTTAACGTTGCGCACTGTCCTTGACCCGTTTTTGTGTCATTCAAAGGGTGCATAACAAACCCATAAGCATTTCCTAACTTTGCTGCTAAACGTAAACGGATACGATCATTGTCTGATAGCTCCGGTAGCCAGCCAAGCACAACACTATAATTCCCCGTCAATAATGCTTTTTCCATCGCATCAACAGTTGACAATGGATTGATTTGTCTTAGCTGAACAACCTTATGCGCTGGTAAACCTGATTGCTGTAACCAGATACGACTCAATTTCTGTTGCGGTGTTAACCATAAGAGCCACCGAGATTGCTTACCAAGCTGTTGTAATAAAGGAAGTAATAGCTGGGTTACCGCAGGCTGGTCTTCACTGTACACAAGTTCACTGATAAGGCCACTATCTGTTGGAGCATCAACTCTTTGTACGGAATCGCGGGTAACAAGAGAATGATAATTAGCATGATAAGGTTTTAGTGATTGAGTACGCATAATGAACCTCGCCTGTAGTGTGCTGTATGCATATACAGTAGTCACTGTTTGTTCGAAGATCAACTAAATTTTTACAAGACGCTTCGCATAATTGCGAAGTAATCCCGTGCAAATTCATTTTGTATTTGGCTAGGTAATCCATTTTGCGTATTTTCTAATTAGTTGTTCCTCTTACAATTATTGCAACTGAATAGGGACGTTAGTTCGGATTTTTACTAAAGGAGTAGTCATGGAAAACGCATCAGAAAACAAAATCATGCAGGCACGGAATTGCTTTGATTTTTTAGGCCAGATCACGGTTCGCTCACAGTTTGGCGGCTATGGCCTATTAGCTAATGGGATTATGTTTGCGGTGGTTTCTGAGGGGGAACTGTATTTACGTGCCAATGATCAGGTTGAGGGGCTATTTCGCGCCAGGGGGATGAGAAACCTTGTTTATGCTAAACGTGGGGTGCCTATTTTGCTGCGCTATTATTGGGTAGATGCTTTTTTATGGGGTGATGAACGCACGCTGCGTAATTTTGCGGAGCGGGCTTATCAGGAGGCCAAAACTGAGGTTTTAAGCAAAAAAGGCCCCACAGTCAGACTGAAAGATTTACCCAATCTTAGCGCCAGCCTTGAGCGGCTATTATGGAAAGTCGGCATTAAGAATGCAGCGGAGTTGCGACTTGAGGGCGCTAAGCGCTGTTATTTGAAATTACGTGCGGTACGGCACTCGCTTGGGATAAATATTTTGTTGTCGCTGGCGGGGGCTATCAGTGGCTATCACTATGCTGCATTGCCCTTGATGATACGTATTGAGCTAATTGAATGGTTTGAGACACACGTCAGCGCAGTATATGAAACAGCATAACCACGGGCAACTGAGGATAGCCCGTGGGTTAACTAACGAGTCTGGCTGATTTGCTTATTCAGTTCACTGAGTTCAGGTAACAGCTCCAGCAGTAAACCAATCTGCTGTAAAACCAATTGGTCTTTACTCTCTGGCTCAGGATTACACTCTTGCAGTCGGGTAGATAAGCCCGCTAATACCTGTGCCATTTTCGAACTGTCTGATTGCTCTTGCTCAAGAGTGCCCTCGACATAACAAATAGCATCGTTAAGTAAATTCAGTGTGGCGGTATTGGTCAGTTTCTCGCGATGAGCGCCCAGCGCAGAGATATAACTGAGCATGGTGTGGTTCAGGCAGAGTAAACGGAATGCCGCCTCTTGAGTTTCGTTATCGTTCTTGGGCTCTGCTGACATATTTGAAATGACGGAGGCTAACTCGGCATCACTATTATGGGCATCACGGCGCGCTATGCGATAGGGCAGACTGTTATCTTTGCCCTGATAGTATTGCACCAGAATGGCATCCAGATAGCGGCAGTTCGCATTAAGTGTTTTGTGGACCACCGCTGGAAGTTGGCGGAACTTCCAGTCAGGCCAGATAAAACTCACGGCGACCCAGGCAATAGCGCATCCCAGTAAAGTGTCGAATACTCGTGGTGCAGCAACCTCAAACCCTTCGCCTAATAGGTTAAAACATAACAAAACCAGCAGGGTAATAAACATCGTGGCGTGAGCATACTGAACATTTCGGAAGGCAAAAAAGAGCACCCCGGTAATCACAATCAGAATTAACTGCCCCTCAATAGATGGCACGAAATAGAGGATAGGCAAACCGATAAGTATGCCGGCTAGAGTACCGATGATGCGCAGTGCAAGGCGGCGGCGTGTAGCATTATAGTTGGGCTGGCAGACAAAAAGGCTGGTTAGTAAGATCCAATAGCCGTGGCGCATGCCGGTAAACTGAATAAATGCATAGCCGACACAGAGCACGACAGACATGCGTACTGCGTGGCGAAAGAGTGCCGATTTTGGGGTCAGATGGCGGCTGATGCGCAGCTTGATATCACTCCAACCCGTGAGGCGATCGTCAGATAAACGGCTTTCTGGCTGTGGGCTTTCGGCGAGTACCTGCTCTGATTCAATCCCAGCCAGTTGAGCATCAATCGCCCGCAAGTTTTTCAGCAAATGGGAAAGCGCTTTAACTTGCTGCACATTTTCGTTTTGAGCCAGCTCTCTGGCCAGTGCTGCATCTAAAAAAGTAAAGGCGCGCTCGAAGCGGGGATCATGCTGATACTTTTGTCTCATCAAGATGGATTGCGAAAGTTGCATACAGGCTCTGGCTTGCATACTTAATAACCGCTGAAAGCGGAAGAGCACATCACTATAGCGGAATTTCTCCCGCAGCGTCTGATATTGGACATGCGACGAACTGGCACGTTCATGGATATCTTGCGCAACAAAATAGTAGTGCAGGGTGCGCCGAGTCCCACGCTGGCCCCGGTCACCTTTTAGCCGCGTCACCAGCGAGGCTTTGGTTTGATTCAAGGTTGCGACTAAAGTGCCGTTCGCCATCGCCACATTGATAATGGGTTGATCGACCCCAGGTTCAATATCGGGATCAAACAGATTGGCTTTGGCTTCCAGATAGTGAGCAAGCTGCTGATAACAACGGGCCAAATTATCCTGTAAGGGGCGGATAGGGAAAATAAGATGCCCGCACAAGGTCAGTAGGTTGTACCAAACAGCACCCAGTATTAGTAACAGTGGCTGCTGATACCAAATATGGTACATCGAGGTGCCGAGCATGGTGTAGATGGCGATTAATAATGCGCCAAAAGCAATGGTTGCGTAGCGTTGGCCTAAGGCACCCAGCAGAATGAAACCACAGGTTGAGAAGGTCAGGCCAAGGGCAAAGAACCAGGGATAAGGAAATAAAAGCTCAATGGAGGATGATGCGACAAAAAAACAGATCAGTGTAATGAATAGGTTACGTAACCGCCCGGTCAGGCGGTCATCAAGGTCAGTCAGTGCTGCGGCAACGACACCGAGGGTCAGCGGAATGGTCAGTTTAGGTTGATCAATCCACCATGGAACCGCTGTTACTCCCGCCAACGCGATAAAGATACGGACATGATAAAGCAGGCTACTATTGTAGACATAACGGCGTAAAGCAGTGACGAAAGTGAGCACAAAAAACCTCTAAAACTGATATTCAGCGTTGCTGATACTGGCGTTGAGCGTTGGCTATTCTTGCCTGCTGCGCCATTTCGACTGAAACGACACGGCGACCCACCGGCCATAGTGCGATAGCAGCAATCTTAAAATTGGCAATCCCCACTGGGATCCCGATGATGGTTATACACTGCACAATACCGGTGACGATATGTGATAAGCAGAGCCACCAGCCAAATAAGACAAACCAGACAATATTTAATAAAGAACCCCCTGCGGTTAGCAGAGCATTACTTTTTTCTGGGTGTAATTCATTGACATGGATCGCCTCATTACCATAAGGGAGAAATGATAACTTGGTAATTTCCCAGCAAGAGCGGGTTAATGGTAAGGTGAAAATCAGAATGACGCTGACGACTGTGGCTAATAGCCAGCCCAACGTGGTGAAAAAACCACCTAAAACAAAATTAAGAATGTTCAGTACAGTACGCATAGTGATTAATCTGCCTAGCTGAATATAAAAACCGCAATGCGGGTGAGTGATCACGTCGACTAACCATTATATACGGATGGCACGGGTAAGTTTCCTTCTTCAACTATCGGATACCTGTTGTTTAAACTCAATTATTTTATTTACACTCCATTATGTTATTTCAATTCACTTAATACGAGTTATGGCGCGCAGATATGGAACTTAAAGCGACATCTTTTGGCAAGCATCTGGCTCAGCACCCCTATAATCGGGTTCGCTTGCTAAATGCGGGCATCGAAGTATGCGGTGATAAACATCAATACCTGATCCCGTTTAACCAGTTGGTTAACATTCAATGTAAGCGCGGTATTGTTTGGGGCGAGATGGAATTTGAATTGCCAAATCAGCAGGTTGTGCGTTTGCATGGCACTGAATGGCAGGAGACCCAACGTTTTTATCATTACTTACTGGGCATCTGGCAGCAATGGAGTGAGGAGATGAGCCTGGTTTGTGTTGAGGTTTTGCATAAACAAGTCGAATCAATTAAGCGGATTGAACAGCAGGATAAATGGTTTAAACGTAGCGAATTAGGTCAGGTACAAGACGCTATTCGTGAGGCTTTCGCGGCGTTACCTATGCCCGAACAGCGGTTAATGGCGTTTGACTCTTGCCGTGCAGATTATGAGCTTTGTATGGGCTGGTTGCAGCAAGGTAGCCGCAGTGTAGAGCGCCGTAATCAACAATGGACTAACCGAATGCTGGAGGAACATCAAGATTTCTTCCAGAGTGTTGAAAGCTCGCCACTGAATGAATCGCAGAGTCGTGCGGTGGTCAACGGTGAGGATTCGGTGCTGGTACTGGCAGGTGCGGGCAGTGGTAAAACGTCGGTGCTGGTGGCCCGTGCGGGCTGGTTATTACGTCGTAATGAAGCACTACCTGAGCAGATCTTGCTGCTGGCGTTTGGCCGTCAGGCGGCTGACGAAATGAATAGCCGCATCAAGCAGCGGTTAGCGGTGGATGATATTCAGGCCAAAACCTTCCATGTGCTTGCATTGCAGATTATCCAGCAAGGTAGCCGTAAGACCCCCGCTATCAGTAAATTGGAATCTGACAGCAAAGCCAGAAGATCGCTGCTGATTCAGCATTGGCAGCAACAGTGCAGCGAGAAGAAAGCGCAGGCTAAAGGGTGGCGTGAGTGGCTAACCAATGAGTTGGAATGGGAAGTCAATGAAGGTGATTTTTGGCAGGATAAACGGCTCGCGGCGCGGCTGGCAGGGCGACTTGAGCGCTGGTTAGGACTGATGCGGATGCATGGCGGCAGTCAGGCCGAAATGATTGAGCAGGCTGATGAGGAAGTGCGCGATCTCTTCCAGAAACGTATACGTCTAATGGCACCCTTACTGAAAGCATGGAAAACAGCACTGAAAGAGGAGGGGGCCGTCGATTTCTCCGGACTTATCCATCAGGCGGTAAATTTGCTGGAGAAAGGGCGGTTTGTCAGCCCGTGGAAACACATTTTAGTCGATGAGTTTCAGGATATCTCACCGCAGCGGGCCATGCTACTGACAGCACTGCGTAAGCAAAATAAGCAAACTTGCCTATTTGCAGTCGGTGATGATTGGCAGGCAATTTACCGGTTCAGCGGCGCAGAGCTATCTCTCACAACGGCGTTTAGTCAGAACTTTGGCGAGGGCGCTGAATGTGCACTGGATACAACCTATCGTTTTAATGATCGCATCGGTGAGATTGCTAACCGGTTTATTCAGCAAAATCCCTATCAATTGAAAAAACCACTGAATAGCTTAAGTAAAGGCAATAAAAAGTCGATGATGATTCTACCGAGCGAACAACTTGAGACATTGCTGGATAAGCTAAGTGGTTTTGTTAAGGATGACGAGCGCATCCTGATTTTGGCGCGTTATCATCATCTGCGACCCGATATTTTGTCAAAGGCGGCAACACGGTGGCCAAAGTTAGTCATTGATTTTATGACGATCCATGCCAGTAAAGGGCAACAGGCTGATTATGTGATTATTGCTGGTTTACATCAGGGGAGTGATGGTTTTCCTGCCGTGGCACGGGAGTCAATTTTGGAAGATGTGCTGCTACCGGCACCGGAGGATTTCCCTGATGCAGAAGAGCGGCGCTTGCTTTATGTCGCCATGACCCGAGCAAAACATCAAGTATGGCTGCTGCAAGACACGGCAAAACCCTCTGTTTTTATTCATCAACTGAGCGAATTAGGTGTCCCGGTTCAGCGCAAACCCTAGCTAAAATGCAGCCCGATGGATTATCACCGGGCTACATGATTATTTCAGGCGTTGCTTCAAATAGTGATCATAATCAGGGATAGCGATGGTGACTTCACCGCTGAACAAAGCTGAGCCAATTAAGAAGTCTGCGGTCGAGCGGTTAGTGGCCACAGGGATATTCCAAACCGTCGCCAGGCGCAGCAGGGCTTTTACATCTGGATCATGGGGAACTGCATTGAGCGGGTCCCAGAAGAAAATCAGGATATCGATTTTTTTCTCAGATATCAGTGCGCCCACTTCCTGATCACCCCCCATTGGGCCACTAAGCAAACAGTGGACATCAATCCCTGTGGCGTTTTGAACCAGATTGCCGGTGGTGCCGGTGGCATAAAGTTCGTGCTGTGCCAAAAGATCTCGGTTTTCCATGACCCACTCAAGCAGTGATTTTTTACAGTGGTCATGGGAAACAAGGGCAATATGCTTACGTGCCGCAATAGTGCGGGTGGTGAGTTCCATCAAAATATCCTTCAATAAGAGCCAGCGGTTTGCTGACAGATTACTGAAATGGCTATTTTGTGCATAGCGTTAACGCAAAGAAATGCGAAGAGACCAGCATAACCTGATATTGAAGAGCAACCTAAACTGATCTCACTACTTAGCGGGTGGTTTTTTTGCCCATAGCAGGAAGCGCTGTTGCGTTTCGGCATCAGCTTGCAGGAACCAATATTGCAGCATCTGTTCAGCGACATTCTCACCTTGCAGACGGGTGGTTTTCTGCGTTGCATTTGTACCTGCAACCGCAATGGTGGTCCCCGGCACGGCACTTACTGGTGACGGCGGTATTGTGGCAAATGATGGAACGGAAGCGCTGTATTGCCCGACGTTATAGGTTGCCATCGCGGTTTCAAGTGTTGTCGCAGTGTTGAGGTTCTCTTCGTGCAGCACATCGTGGCGCACCGACAGCGGGCGTCCATTGTCGCCAATTAGCTGAAACGTGGGGTTTTTAGAGAACTTATTCCCATCTCGTTCAGTATCGATAGTGGGTAGTTTGATGGCAACTGAGCGGATATTGCGGGTATTAAACACCACCACCAGTGGCGGAGATGCATACAATATTTTCGGATCTGTCGGCAGCGGTTTTGCCACTTTGAACAGGATTTGATGCTGGCCGCTGTTTAGCTCCAAACTATCGGCCCCCTTTAGCAAGGATCCCGACATATTTTTCCCATCGACCACCAACAGGTCAATTTCCGGTGCAAGTTTTAAGGTCGTGGCTAACGCTGAAGCACTACAGCAAACGGCCAAAATCCCTGCGACCACCAGACCAAATTTCATGTGTTGCTCCTGAAGGTGATACCCACTTACATTGTCAGACAGGCAAGATTATGTGTCAAAGTCTTTCCGTGCGCCCACACTTATTTACTTTCTGAAATATTCAGTATAAATGTGTCATTTTTATCCTAATGAATTCTAAAGATAAAAGAGGCAATCTAACAGTTATTAGTGCTATATCTATTAAATGAAATCAATTAGATCGGTTTTATTCTCGATTTTCCACATGATGTACACTTAGACGTCGCCTAATATTTATCATTCCACCTAAATGCAAATGGATAGAAATATTCTTTTAGCGCATCAGAGGAGCTGAAAAATGCACGATAAAGAGATTGCTGACACTCTCCAGCAGGTAAAAACAGTTGCGCTAGTCGGGGCAAGTGATAACCCATCGCGTCCCAGCTATGGTGTTATGGCTTATCTGCTACAGCAGGGGTATCAGGTTACCCCTGTCAGCCCGAAACTAGCTGGAAAAACGTTACTGGGGCAGCAGGTATACGCTGAACTGGCGGATATTCCTCATGCCATTGATATGGTGGATGTCTTCCGCAACACCGAAGCTGCATATGGCGTAGCACAGGAGGCGATAGCCATCGGTGCCAAAGTGCTATGGCTGCAAATCGGTGTGATTAATGAGTTGGCGGCAACATTGGCGGCGGATGCGGGGCTAAAGGTGGTTATGGATCGCTGCCCGAAAATTGAAATACCTCGGCTGGGCTTAGAAAAAGAGTAATATTCGCGCCCGCATTGGGGCAAATTCCCGCCATAAAAAGCCCGGCAGGGCGCCGGGTTTTATTGATATGTATTGGGACTGAGATGTCTTGAGACTCAGTTTCGTAGACGTGGGGCCTGTAATTGATGGCGAATGGACGCCGCCAGTTCATCCAACGACGGCTGCTCTGGGTGAGCATCCACATCTTCATAAGTCAGCTGTGCTTCAGCGAGATAAGTATGTACTGGTTGCCCCTCATCATCCTCAATGACCACGTGATACCAAGGTGATGAGCGCAAAGTATCATTGTTTGCAACTTCATCAGGTTCAGGTGGCTCAAGAGAATATTCAGGATCGATATCAATTATCACACCCAAATAGCCGTGCAGGCTGTGGCGGACCTGTTGCCCAATACCAAATTTGCTGGCGATCATGATAACCTCCTGAGAAACATTACCCTGCCTTCTATATGAGGGCGCTGTGGGGTATTTCAAGTCACACTATCCGACAAGCGAAGCCTTTTAGGTACAAACCTTCCGGATATGTTGCAATCACCGGATGATCTGCGGCCTGACGGAACTGCTCTATAAATTGTATATCATTGCCTGCATCTAACGCGGCATCAGCCAAAATTTTCTGGAATAAATCTGTTGGCATTAATCCTGAGCAGGAGAAGCTTAATAAGATCCCGCCGGGACGCAATAGCTGTATCGCTAACATGTTGATGTCTTTATAACCACGACAGGCGCTCGCCAGTTGGCTCTTATTTTCCACAAATTTTGGTGGATCCATAATGATCATGTCAAACTTCTCCCCCTGTGCGCGATAATTGCGCAGCAGTTGGAACACATCATCACGGACGAACTCGGCTTTGCTCATATCCAACTGATTCAGTTCAATATTCTGCTTTGCGATATCCAGCACTGATTGCGAAGTATCAACACTGATAACTTGTTGGCAATTGCCCATTAGCGCGGCGACAGCAAAAGCCCCGGTATAGGAGAAGCAGTTCAGAACGCGGCGGTCATCGGCGTAACGACGTGCGGCCAGGCGGCTATCGCGCTGATCCAAATAAAAACCTGTTTTATGACCTTGCTGAATATCAACCAACAACTGCATACCGTTTTCGCTGATTGGCAACAGAGCCGGAGGCATGTCGCCGCAAACTGTCCCTTGGGTCAGTGGTAAGCCCTCTTTTTTACGCACCGAAACATCAGAGCGGTCGTAAATAGAGCATTCCGGGTAGCATTGCTGCAACGCGCTGACCAGTGCAGCCCGCTGATATTCGGCACCGGCAGATAGCAACTGCAATACCAGGAAATTCTGGAAGCGGTCAATGGTGATACCCGGCAGGCCATCAGATTCACCGGCAATCAGACGGTAGCCATTCAAGCCATCCCGCTGTGCCAGCCAATCCCGCCAGCTCTGTGCTTGCTGTAGGCGGCGGACAAAGAATTCGCGGTCTATCACTTCATCTTGTTGGAAGGTCCAGACGCGTGCCACAATTTGTGATTCAGGAGAGTAAGCACCGCGGGCCAGCCATTTACCTTGGCTATCAAGAATATCGATAGTTTGACCGGGAAGGGCATCGCCTTCAAGGCGCAGAACGGCTCCAGAGAAAATCCATGGATGGCGACGAAGTAAGGACTTTTCACGTCCTTTGGCAAGAATCAGGCGTAAGGTCATAATTAAGTGGCTGCCAGCTAGCTAAAAAAGAGCGGTATTGTCGGAGTATGAGCCGGAAAATGCAAATTATCACGTTGATGAGGGGTTGATATGGCAAAAATATGCACGGCTGCCTATGTTTACGGCATCGTCCAGGGGGTCGGTTTTCGCTATAGCACACAACGTCAGGCGCAGAAACTGGGGGTGACGGGTTATGCCAGAAATTGTGATGACGGCAGTGTGGAGGTGCTGGCTTACGGTGAGCAACAGGCAGTAGATAGCCTGATGGCGTGGATTAAGCAGGGGGGGCCACGTGGGGCGCGAGTAGATCGCTTGCTGACCGAACCTCATCCGGCCACGCCCTTTACAACATTTGATATTCGCTATTAATTCGCCAGTCGGCGGGTGCCATGGCGGCAATGGTGCCGCCTGTTAAATGCATTTTACGGGTTTGGGTAAACCTGCAATTTTCGTCGCTTGCTTTGCTGGCCCTTTGGGGAATAAACGATAGAGATATCGACTATTACCTCTCTCTTCGCCATATTTCTGTGCCATGGCTTTAACCAGCATACGGATGGCGGGAGAGGTATTGAATTCCTGATAAAAAGCGCGCACAAAACGCACCACTTCCCAGTGAGGATCTGTCAGCGTGATGCCCTCCTGTTCAGCCAAAATCGCGGCTAAAGCTTCGCTCCAGTCGGCGCTGTTTTTCAGATAACCCTGCGCGTCGGTCTCAATACTCCGACCTTCAAACTCCAACATATCACCTCGGTGATTAACTCAATGAAATGGCCGCTAATTTAGCAAATATTTGCCCACAGCCCAAAGAAATCTCTGTATTCACCTGCAAAGGGCGGCAGTACGAGATAAAAGTGCGGGTTGTTGCGCAGCGAATCATCAGTCATGACGATTAATTCATCACTCGATATTCAGATGACGGTTTTTTGGCCGATTAACCACAAACAAGCTTTACAAGCGGCAGTGCTCTGTTTATAGTTCGGTCCGTTGCGGAGGGGTGGCCGAGTGGCTGAAGGCAACGGTCTTGAAAACCGTCGACGGGTAACCGTTCGAGAGTTCGAATCTCTCCTCCTCCGCCATCATTTCTCTATTCTCCTGTTCTATCAATACCCTCTTATCTTAATCCCAAGTTGCTAACTGCTATCGTTAACCAGAGTGACTCTATATTGATTGATCCCACCCACGGTGCTTAATCCGAGGCGGTTTAGCTGATTGCTGATGTTATCTCTCGGGGGAAGTATCGTCGGGCGAGTGCCAGCTTTGATGTTTCGGTGAGTCTGGGGCTTATATTCGATGGCAATAATGCAGATGTAAACATTATTGCCACCCTCACAGCTGCTTTCTATTTTCTATTTCAGCTATTTCAGCTATTTCAGCTATTTCAGCTCCTGAACCTGTTTGTTTAATTGCCATGACAGCAGTGGCGTAAATGCTTGCCACCGATTAAAGGTTTTTTCCTGTTCATCGTCCATTGGCTGAGCGGCACCCAGTAATAGCCCCTGTTTATCAGCCCAGGGATGGAACTCTCCTTTGCCCGCTAAAGTGAAACTCCCTTGCTCAGTGATCAACAGTTCAGGGTTGTAACCCTGACACCAGAGCGCATCCGGCTTTTCAGACAGTAAGTCGCAACCGGTCCGGTAATAGGGAGCTTCTGACAGGCTGAGTTGATACAAGGTCGGCCAGATATCTTTATGGCTGCCCACGCGGGATGCATCAAAATGGCGGTTCTGACGATAGCCCTGAGGGACATAAAGATAGAGCGGAACTGCGCGGCTAAGGGCCAGCTCTCTGCTGTCAGGATAGCTGATACCACGGATATTATGGTCACCGGTCGCGGCAATAATCGTGTGTTCACCTAATGGCTGCTTTTTTACCCAACTAATAAATTGCCCTAGCTGATCATTGGTGTAACGCAGGGTATGGAATACCTCATCCAACTGCTTACCGCTAGCCAGATTGCTCAGCCGCAGTTTTTCCGCATCAGACAATTTGATATCGGTCTTCGCATAACTGTTAGGCGCTTTGAATGGCGGATGATGGGTGGTCGACATTGACATGATCAGAACGTGCTCACCCACTTTGTCGGCTTGGGCTAAACGCTCTTCGATGTAGCGGAACATAAATTCATCAGGTACACCCCAGGTGCTGGCTTCGGCTTCCGGATAGCGTTTTTTCAAACCGTTTTGTTCAACAAATTCACTGACGCCTAAGTGAGGCAGGAACTGATTCAGATTGCGCCAGGAGCCGTTACCTGAAGTGACGAAAATGATTTTATAGCCGTTAGCCAGAAAAGGCTTAAACATATTACTAGAAAAATCAGTATGTTGAGCGCAAGACTGGCTAATGTTACTGTTTGGGCTGCGGACAAAGAAGCGGCTTAGGCTATCAATAGTGCCATTCCCTTCGGAGATAAAACGACTAAAGCGCCAGTCAGTTTGCCAGTGCTGTTTGAGTGCGCCGAATAGGTCACGATCCGGGCGGTCATACTCTTCAAGGTGATACCCCATACTCTCCATAACGGCGAAAACAACGTTAGGTGGGGATTTTTTCGCGATAGGGTTAGGGAGCGTTTTCGCCATAAATGGCTTGAAACTCGCCTCGGTTGGCTGAGCTAAAAACTGACTAAGCAGCTCTTCCCCCTGCTGGCTGCTGGCTGGAGGGAAGTTGCTATATTCACGATGGGCTTTAACCGCCCAGGTCAGGGCCATTGGGCCACTCGGCGTCAGCATATTCAATAAGTTAACATCTGAAACCTGGGCATCTGACTGTCGAAGCGGGAAGGTCCCCAGAGAGCCGCGGGTGCCGATAAAACTGACGGCCAGAATAATCAGCGTTGAAATGGCGGCCACGGCGATACAACTGCGTTGTTCCGGCCAACTGCTAATTTTTTGCTGCCAGCGGCGACAAATCCACAAAATTGCGACCACAAACAGCGTTAGGTAAATTACGCTGCGAATAACCGGATAGTCACTCCACAGGGTTTTTAGCACCGCGACAGTATCATCTTCCGCCAGCCCGAAAATAAAAATATCAATCGGTCGCTGATAGGTCGCGTAATAGAAAATGTTTCCCACGGTGAGTATGGTGACGAGAGTGCCAAGCAGGGTGGCAAACCAGGGCCAAAAACGCTGCCAGAGGTGAAAGCTGGTTTTATTGAGCGCCAGCAGACCCGCAATTAATAAGCAGGGAACAAACATCAAGCTGGCGATACGCACATCAAACAGCCCGCCGATGAAAAACATACGCTGTACGTCAGTTGATAAGCCGGCCAGTGACTGGGGGTCACCATAATCTGTTAGCAGATAAACTCGTCCTGCGAGCTGGATAGTTACAGCCAGTATCCATGGGAGCAACAGCGCAATAAAAGCGTGCTTAAATCTGTAAAACCACATAATCCTTTTCCTGTGAGTTTCCAAAGGCAACAACATTTCAAAGTCATCAGAAATACCTTCGGCCCTGTCGCGTTAAATTCACGTCGACTATCCGAGCACAGGGTATCGGCAGGAGAGGGGGAAACATTAATAATTAAGCAAAAGCAATATGTTACGATATTTGCCTCACATCATTTGTTGTGAGTATTAATGCAGAAAAGCGTATCTATTTTGTTAATTAATCGTATTAAATCAGACTACTGATAAATCCCGATGACTCGATTTGGAACGGAGAGGACGGGTGGAAGAGTAAAGCGTCCGCGCCAGGGAGGCTTTTTTTTCAAAGGGCAGACGGCGTCTTTACGATCTACCTGCACTCTCCGCAACAGACACTTTGTCAATAACCTCATTAAATCGATCAACACCATTCACTATCACCCCCACGATGACCAATATTACCCGGCCTACCTATAAAGAGGTATTTCATTGACTTTTATGTAAAAAATGCTCGATAGGCACTTTTTATTTGAGCTGCTTCATAAAAGTGAATACCCATACAAAAATTGTTTGATCTAAAACAAGCATTCTCACTACTACAAATAATTTGCCGCAAAACCTCCTTAATATCGCCTTACCCCAGTGGGTGATATCGGCCATTGACTATCTCTTGGCTGAGCATTTTTCATCCTGTGCGGGGTTAAAAATAAAAATAACTATCTGGTGCGGGCAGTGATATCGCCCGGGATGGGAAAACACACTGGAGTACATATTGTGAGCAAATTGATAAGACAGATGTCGGTAGGGATATTGGCTTTTTTGGCAATAGGGGGCGTGTTCTCTCTGTCGGCTGCCCCCACGTCGCCGATTGAGGCCCGCAACGATAAATTCGCCGAGCAGCATGTTGATCAGTTCACCTCATGGCTAAAAACCAAAGAGAGTGGGCCGCGTGAAGATGTACTGGCGGATGACCCCAATTTGGTCATTCTCTGGGCGGGCTATCCCTTCGCGAAAGATTATAACAAACCCCGTGGGCACTATTATGCCGTGACCGATGTGCGGGAAACATTGCGCACCGCCGCGCCGAAAACCGCAGAAGATGGCCCATTACCCATGGCTTGTTGGAGTTGTAAGAGTCCGGATGTCGCCCGCTTGATCAATGAGCAGGGCGAAGAGGGCTACTTCAAGGGAACATGGGCCAGAGGCGGGCCGGAAGTGGTCAATCAGTTGGGTTGTGCCGATTGCCATGATACCGCCTCGGCCGATTTTGCCGCTGGCAAACCCGCATTGGTGCTCTCTCGCCCCTATACTGAACGCGCGCTGCAATCCATCAATAAGCCGTTCGCGCACGCCAGCCGTCTGGATCAACAATCCATGGTGTGCAGTCAATGCCACGTTGAGTATCACTTCGCGGGTAAAGATAAAACGGTAAAACTGCCATGGGATCAAGGCACCGATGTGGAGTCAATGGAGAAATATTATGATGAAATTGCTTTCTCTGATTGGGTTCATCCGCTGTCGAAAACCCCAATGCTCAAAGCGCAGCATCCTGAGTATGAAACCTGGCGTGCGGGGATCCATGGCAAGAATAATGTCAGCTGTATCGATTGTCACATGCCGAAAATCCAAAATGCGGCGGGCAAA
This sequence comes from Yersinia sp. Marseille-Q3913, assembly GCF_963892745.1. Classification (NCBI taxonomy): domain Bacteria; kingdom Pseudomonadati; phylum Pseudomonadota; class Gammaproteobacteria; order Enterobacterales; family Yersiniaceae; genus Yersinia; species Yersinia sp. Marseille-Q3913. The sequence goes on from NZ_CAWQAF010000013.1 coordinate 57,062, forward strand.
GTCTACACCGATCATCAGATCCGCAATCCCTTCGATAGCTTTGAAAGCACCTGCGTTAACTGCCATACCCAAGACAAAAAAACCTTGCAAGATATTGTCGCTGAACGCAAAGCCAGCATTCAGGAGCTGAAGCTGAATGTTGAGAAGCAGCTGGTTCATGCCCATTACGAGGCGAAAGCCGCGTGGGATGCGGGGGCGACTGAGCAAGAGATGAAGCCTATTTTGCAAGATATCCGTCATGCCCAGTGGCGTTGGGATTATGCCATCGCCTCCCACGGCATTCATATGCATGCCCCGGATATTGGCCTGAAAGTGCTGGGTGGCGCGTTGAATAAAGCCGCCGATGCCCGCACTAAGCTGGCGCGTCTGCTGGCGACCAAAGGGATTAGCCACGAAATTGTGCTGCCGGATATCTCGACCAAACTCAATGCGCAAAAAGCACTGGGGATGGATATGGATAAGCTGAACCGGGAGAAGCAGGAGTTTCTGCAACAAGTGGTGCCAGCCTGGGATGATCAAGCCAGAAAAGCGGGCCGTTTGAGCCAGTAAGCGGCGTTCCGGTGGGCGAAACCCGCTCACCGGCTCTCTTCCAGGGACCAACTGACCCCAGTTTGGGGCCATAGCAAAGGTGGAATCACTATGCGCGTTTTACGTTCATTCTGTTCAGCAGCGCTGCTGGCCGTATTGACCCTGTGCACGCTGCCCACTCACGCCACGACACAGACCGCGACGCCGAAAACAGCTGCCTCGCGTCATGTGGTGGAGCCGCAGCGGGATCCGGATGCAGCTTGCGTCCAATGCCATAAAGAGCAAAAAGATGAGTTGCACGGCAAACATGCGGGTGCAGTTAATCCGAATACCCAATTGGCGGTCACTTGTACTAACTGTCACGGCAAGGCGTCGCTACTGCACCGTAACGGCGTTAAAGATGTGATGCGTTTCAACAGTGAGATGCTGAATGCCGATAAGGCGATGTACAGCGTCGCGCAACAAAATAGTCTCTGTATGAGTTGTCATCAGCCGGAAAAATTACGCGAAACTTTCTGGCCGCATGATGTGCATATGTTGAAGCTCTCTTGTGTCAGCTGTCATCAGTTGCACCCTAAAACTGATCCGATGCAGGGTCTGGATGATAAAGGGCGGGTCAAAATCTGTGTTGATTGCCACCGCCGCCAGCAGGAGCTGATCCCGAAGGAGACGCCATGAAGACTAACCGTCGTCACTTTCTTGTCAGTATGGGGGCGCTGATTTTCATCACCGGCTCCACCGGACGTTCGCTGGCACTTAGCGGCACTATCAACGGCGTTCGCTACGGGATGCTGCATGATGAGACTCGCTGCATCGGCTGCACTGCCTGTATCGATGCTTGCCGTGAAGTGAATCAGGTCCCGGCAGGGGTTTCGCGGCTCACTATCATTCGCAGCCAGCCCATCGGGGAGTTTCCGGCAGTGAAATATCAGTTCTATCGTCACTCCTGCCAACATTGTGACAAAGCACCTTGCGTGGATGTTTGCCCGACCGGTGCATCCTATCGTGATAAGGCGACCGGCATTGTCGATGTCAATCCTGACCTCTGTGTCGGCTGCCAGTACTGCATCGCCGCGTGCCCCTACCGGGTGCGCTTTATTCATCCGGTCACAAAAACCGCTGACAAGTGCGATTTTTGCCGCAAGACCAATCTAAAGCAGGGGAAGCAACCGGCCTGTGTGCTGTCATGCCCCACCAAAGCACTGGTGTTTGGCAATCTGGACGATGCCAACAGTGAACTGGTGAAGCTATTGCATCAGCGCACGGTGTATCGCGCCAAGTTACATCTGGGGACACAGCCGAAGCTGTACCGTGTGCCATTTCAGTATGGGGAGATTACCGGATGAGCCCTAAATCGAATACGCCGTTTCACTTTGAATCGTTAGTGTGGGACTGGCCGATAGCCATCTATCTGTTTTTGATTGGCGTCTCTGCGGGGATGGTGGTGGTGAGCCTGCTGGTTAAGCGGCGAGTGTTGGGGGAGGATGCGGCGCAGAGCGGGCTGCTCAAATCCACGGCAATTATCGCGCCACTGGCGGTTATCTGCGGCTTACTTATCTTGATCCTGCACCTCACGCGGCCATGGACCTTCTGGAAACTGATGTTTTTTTACAGCACCAGTTCCGTGATGTCATTGGGGGTGATGCTCTTTCAGCTCTACATGGTGGTGCTGTTGCTCTGGCTGGCGGTGATATTCCGCCACTGGCTAACCGCCCGGCTACAGCCCTATCCAAAACTGAGCTGGATTGGCACGGTACTCAACAAAATAGCGCCAATTGAGCGCAAAATTGAGCCTTTTATGCTGTTGCTGGCAGTGGCTTTGGGGGCCTATACCGGTTTTCTGTTATCCGCGCTGAAGAGTTATCCGCTGCTGAATAACCCCGTGTTACCAGTGCTATTCCTGTTCTCTGGCGTCTCGTCAGGGATCGCGGCAATGGTGCTGTGTGCGGTGACATTTTTTAACGAGCCGGTAGATAGCCCGGCACTGGCGTATCTCCATCGGCTGGAAAAACCGGTGGTCTGGCTGGAGCTTTTTCTGCTGCTGGCGTTCTTTACCGGGCTATGGTTTGGCGGCGGTCAGAAAGAGGTGGCGGTGTCGGTCGCATTAGGCGGCGGCTTCTGGGCATCGATGTTCTGGTTCTGGGTTATTGGTTGCGGCATGGTGCTGCCACTGATCTTAAACCGCTATTGCAGCCATAACATACGCCACCGGCTCTCTTTTTTGCTCACGGTATCGGGCCTGAGCTTGTTTGGCGTCTTCGTTTTACGTTTTTTCATTCTTTATGCCGGACAGATGACGGTGGTGTGATGGGCGAGCGGATATGATTGGTGAATTAGGGCTGTTGTCACTGCTGGCGGCGGCGTCACTGGCGCCATTGCTCGGCTGTGTGCCTTTTATTGCGCTACACGGGCGGCGGTTGCCACTGCTCTATTGGCTGCCGTCGCTCAGTTATGGTGTGACACTCTTTATTTCGCTGGCGCTGTTTTTACTGGGCGGCTGTTTCGTTACTGACGATTTCTCGCTGCTTTATGTGGCGCAGCACGCAAACACTCAGCTTCCGCTGTTTTACAAGATGGCGGCCATCTGGGGTGGGCATGAAGGCTCGATGCTGTTCCTGCTCTTTGCATTGAGTGTCTGGAGTGCCGTGCTGACCTTTTTCCGCCGCTATTTTCCGCTGCGTTTTTTTGCCCGAGCGCTTGGTGTGATGGGCTGGCTACTGGTGATTTTGAGTCTATTTATCCTCTTTTTCTCCAATCCTTTTGAGCACGTATTCCCCACCCTGGCACAGGGGCGTGATTTAAATCCGATGCTGCAAGACTTGGCACTGATCTTCCATCCTCCGCTGCTATATCTTGGCTATAGCGGTTTTGCCATCAGTTTTGCTTTTGCCGTCGCGGCGCTGCTGGAGGGGCAAGGTGGTCAATCTATGGCGTGCTACAGCCGCCCGTGGGTGTTGGCTGCCTGGAGCTTACTGACCATGGGCATCTTGCTGGGTGCCTGGTGGGCATACAGTGAATTGGGCTGGGGCGGCTGGTGGTTCTGGGATCCGGTGGAGAATGCGTCATTGCTGCCCTGGCTCACTGCAACCGCGCTACTGCATGTGCTGGCTATCAGCCAGCGGCGTGGCTTATACCCTCACTGGGGCATCCTGCTGGCGCTGGTCACCTTCCAACTTTGCTTGCTCGGCACCTTTATCGTGCGCTCCGGCGTGTTGACCTCGGTACACGCTTTTGCCGTGGATACCGCCCGTGGCGAAGCTCTACTGCTGCTGTTTGGCGTCGTGACTTTAGCCTCACTGACGCTGTTTGCGCTGCGGGTGAGGGGGAGCAGCGGTGTTGCTGATTTCACTCTTTTCTCGCGGGAAACAATGCTGCTGGCGGCATTGGTGCTGTTGAGTGTCGCGGCAGTGACGGTTCTCATTGGCACCCTATACCCCTTGATTTTCAGCGCGTTAGATTTGGGATCTCTCTCTGTTGGCGCACCCTATTTTAATCAGACGCTCACCCCATTTGTGCTGTTATTGCTGTTGCTGATGGGATTAATGCCCTTTGCCCAGTGGCAGCGAAGCGCCAAAGTTTCGCTCTGGCGGCTGGCACTCCCCGCCTCACTCGCCATCTCAGCGGCATTACTCACGGCCGGGCTGGGCGCATCACCGTGGCAAGCAGGGATGGTGCCGGGTGTCACTCTTGCCCTCTGGGCCTTGCTGGCCCCCTTGTTTGCGCCAAAAATACATTGGCGATCCTGGCTGCTACATGGCGGTGTTGCCGTCAGCTTACTGGGTATGCTGTTTGCGTCGTATCACTCGGTGGAGCTGGGCAGCAGAATGTCTCCCGGCCAGCAGATGACGTTGGCGGGCTATCAGTTTACTTATCATCAAACCGAGCTGCGGGTTGGCCCGAACTACACCAGCGAACGGGCGCACATCATGGTTAGCCAACAGGGGCAACCGATAACCACACTATTACCAGAACGGCGGCGCTATACCGTGCGTGAGGTTTTGATGATTGAACCGGCCATCGCCAGCGGCCCCTTGGCCGATTTTTATGCGGTGCTGGGGGATAACTTGGGTGGGGGCGAGTACAGCGTGCGCTTGTATCATAAGCCGCTGGTGAGCTGGATCTGGGGCGGCGCGCTGATGATGGTATTGGGCGGATTACTGGCACTCAGGCACCGAATTCAGCATTTTAATGACACGGCGGAGGATGAATGAGACAGCGTTGGCCCTGGCTGATGGTTCCCTTGCTGGCTTTACTCTTGGGTGTGCTGCTTCATAGTGGCTTAAAGCGCGATCCCCATCGCATTGAATTGGCGGCAAAAGATCTGCCCTTTCCTGCGTTTTCACTCTCTGAATTGCAGCAGCCCGCACAGCTCATCACGCGGGATCAACTGCTGGGCAAGGTCACGGTGATTAATGTCTGGGCCAGTTGGTGCGCCAGCTGCAAGCGGGAGATGGCGGTGCTAGGGCTGATAGCCAGTCGCTTACCAGGGGTGCAGTTCTATGGGCTGAATTACCGCGATGAGCGCCAGTCGGCATTGAATACCCTCCAGCGCTATGGCAACCCTTACCAAAAGAGTCTGTATGACCCGCAGGGCACCTTAGCACTGGCGATGGGGGTCTATGGGACACCTGAAACCTGGCTAATTGATGCCAATGGGGTAATTCGTCAGCGCTATGCGGGAGAGATGACGCCAACAGTATGGCAGCAACAATTTATGCCGCTATTGGCACAATGGGCAAACACGGGGGCATTATGAAAATCATTTTGCTGATGCTATCACTGCTCATCTCGCCTTGGGTGTTAGCCGATTTGGTCGACACCTACACCTTTAGTTCGCCGCAACGTCAGCAGCAGGCATTGGTACTGGCAAAAGAACTGCGTTGCCCACAGTGTCAAAATCAGAACCTATTGGAGTCGACATCGCCCATTGCGCAACAGTTGCGGTTAGAGGTCTACCGCCAGGTCGAAGCCGGGCATAGCTCGCAGCAGATAATGAGATCAATGACCGAGCGCTATGGGGATTTTATTCTCTATCAGCCGCCGCTGCGCAGTACCACACTGCTGCTCTGGTTTGGGCCTGGAGTGCTACTGATAAGCTTGTTGGGCGGGTTGATATTCAAAATTCGCCAGCGGGCCGCCTCACCGACAAGAGGGGAGCGCTGATGGTGCTGGCAATCGGACTGGCGGCACTGCTGCTGCTGATCCTCATCGGGATATGGGGGCCATGGTTCGCGCAATATGGCCGCATCAGTTGGCGCTGGCCCGTGGGTTTTACACTGGTGGTGCTGACCCTGACTCTTTTGGGGTATCAACAGCTGAGCGGCTATACCTTGGTGCAGCAGGAGGCGCTGCGACAGCAAGAGGCCAGACGATTAAATAATATGCTGGATAAGCAGAGCAGTGACCCCACCTTATATCGCTTACAACAGCGCATCCGCCAATCCCCTGATAATGGTGTTGGCTGGTTTAGTTTGGCTCAACACTATTTATATCGTAATGAGTTTGATGATGCGCTGATAGCCTTGCAACAGGCGGAGCGTCTACAGGGGGCTAATGCCGCGCTGGATGCGGCTCGCGCCACCATATTGTATTACCAATCGGATAAAAACATGACCGATGATGTGGCTTATTGGTTGCAGCAGTCATTGGCGAAAGATCCACTGCAATACACGGCGTTAATGTTGCAAGCCTCTGATAAATATAGTCATGCACATTATTCTGACGCCATCGCTATTTGGCAGCGGCTGTTGGATAGCGATAATCCTGAGGTCGATCGTGCGGTGATTATTCAAGCGCTAACATTAGCTCGGATGATGCAACAGGCCTCTTAAAACTGGCACCCAGCCTGAATAATAGGCAAAAAAAACCCTTACCAATCTCATTTGGTAAGGGATGCCAATTCGGCCAACACCAGGGAAACATTATAACCGTTGATTTATCATACGATTAATTTCGGTTACGGACATGACTTAAGTCAAGTTTATCAAAATTACATAAATAAGTTTAATGTTTATATACGTAAAAAGAGAATTTATCCATTGTAATAGGTGAGTATCAGCTAGGAGAGTGTGTTATTTGTTTGATTTTTAAGCGATACAGAGGAAATGTGATCTTTAGCACATCATGCCGCAACATTATGTTTGCACACATGTGGCAGGGCATTTTGCGAAATAGGGGTAATAAGTAAGCTATTGCCACTCTATTATGGGGAGGTTTAGCGAAGGTTAAGCATTACAGCCATCTGAATGTAAAGACATCCAGATGGCGGGGTAAAACGATACTACTGGACTTAAAAAGTCCCCTGGTATTGGCGAAATTATATTCTTTTCAGACTAACTTTCTTGGCATCTGTGCGCTAAGATATTAGTTCAATTATATTCAAAGCTAATTGTTTAAAGCAAAAACAGTTTAATTAACATGGAGGTATAATAATAGCTAACCTAAGGTCTAGCTTGCAAAGCTATCCTTTGGTCTAGGTTTTTTATTTTTATCAGGCTGACTCGCCCCATTTGAGGAATATCTGCAACTCTATTTATACACTGATTTCTATTGAAAACAATGTGATAAAATTGTATTGTTGCGCAATGTATATAGTGAATCTGGGTTGTTATGATAATTGATTATTTTGATAATGAAAGCATTAATGAAGATATAAAGAACTATATTCAAAGAAGAATAAAAGCTTATGGCGACCTTCGTTACTCTTATCTGGTCATGAATAAGAAAACACCATTGCATCCAGCTATTATTTCTAACTATCCATTGGATTGGATAAAGAAATATAAGAAGAATAGTTATCATCTTATTGATCCTGTTATTTTGACGGCAAAAGATAAAGTTGCCCCCTTTGCCTGGGACGACAATTCAGTTATCAATAAAAAATCAACTGACTCAGCCGTATTTAATTTGGCGAGAGAGTATAATATTATTAATGGTTATACATTTGTTTTGCATGATAATAACCATAATATGGCAACACTGAATATTTCCAATGGAAATGATGATAGTATTTATTTTGATGAAAGCATCGAAATAAATAAAGAAAAAATCCAAATGCTGCTGATTTTGACCCATGATAAAATGCTGGGGCTGTATCAAAAAAACAATAATGAAAACAAAGAATTAGGAAAGATCGTTGGTGAAAGGGAGATATTCTCCCCACGAGAAAACGAGATTTTATATTGGGCTAGTGTCGGTAAAACCTATTCAGAAATCGCTATCATTCTGGGAATAAAAAGAAGTACGGTTAAATTCCATATCGGCAATGTAGTTAGAAAACTAGGTGTTTTGAATGCCAAGCATGCAATCAGACTTGGCATCGAGTTGAAGTTAATCAAGCCTATTTAATGATATCAGGCACAGCTAATGGCCAGGTTTTTAGGATATCAGGCTCAACTTGATGTTTTCTGGATATTTTATTTATGAGTTTTTGTTGGCTATCAATATCAACACCCAAGCTTAAAAGGTAAATAATTTCGCTCTTCTCTGATTCACCTTGGTTTAAAACAGTAATATTCCATCCAGAACGCTTCAGCAAGATATACATGCCTCGGCTGACAACGGTCAATATACCTTTATATCCACGACTTCTGGCATAATTAACCATCGCCAGAAACAGTATCGTGCTAAGTGAACTGTCATTACCGACCATATCTCGGACTAATGCTTTTTCAACAAAAAAACGACTGGACTCGATAAAACCATCAATAGGCAAGTCAACATCGTTAAAGTAAGGTGAGAATGGCCCCGTAATCATCGTCGGGTATTTCATTTCAATAAATCGGACACTACATACAATCGTATCCTCTATTGTGCCTAATATATAATTGGTATTCTCATCATCATATTGATCACTTTCTCTGCCATCAATACAGGTTACTTTCCAATCTAACCGATCTTTGAAAGTTATTTTTCTCAGTGTGAAGATCTCGTCTAACTTTCTTTCAGGCATACTGTTAAAGTTTACGTTAAATAGTTTTAACATAATGAAAACCAAAGTTATTTAATTAAACCAGCATCGTACACGATCTTTGTTGGTCAGTGCAAACATTGAACGAGATTAGCTACTGTATGAATAACCAATTAATGTCATATTCACGGTACAATAATTCTACCAATCAGGAGGCTGCATACAATTCATTTTCGGTCAGTATGTTCTATTAGTGCGAAACCTCAGGGCAATCGAGCTGTTTTTAAGCGAAAAGTGACATCAGGCAAGACTTTTTGGCAGGGAATAGTTATAACGAAACATTATTCCATTTTTTTTTGTTCGAAAAGGATGTTCGCGTGGACCGCAGTTCTCCGCTTTTTACCAATAAAAAATTTGTTTTCCTTGTTGCGACCTTCTGTTGCCTCCTTTGGGGGAGTGCGTATCCCGCGATAAAAAATGGCTATGTGCTGTTTCATATTGCGCCTGATGATATTCCGAGCAAGATGGTGTTTGCCGGTTACCGCTTTCTCTTGGCAGGATTGGTATTGCTGATGGTGGCGATGGCCAGCGGTAAGGCGATTGGCCGCCTCCAGAAGAGTCAATATAAGCAGATAGCCATTCTGGGGTTAACACAGACCACACTACAGTATCTTTTTTTCTATATTGGCCTGGCCTATACCACTGGGGTAAAAGGCTCCATCATGAATGCGACCGGGACATTTTTCAGTGTGCTGTTAGCACATTACATTTATCAAAATGACCGCTTAACTTTCAATAAAATTATTGGCTGCGCCTTGGGTTTTGCTGGCGTGATGGTGGTAAATTTTGGTTCAGATTTAATGGATTTTCATTTTTCACTGATCGGTGAGGGATCGGTGGTGCTGGCTGCTTTCATTCTTTCCGCTGCCAGTATTTACGGGAAGCGTATTTCGCAGACCATGGATACCACGATAATGACGGGCTATCAGCTGGCTATCGGCGGCCTGGTGCTGACGGTCGGGGGCTATCTGTTTGGCGGTAATCTGGCAGATTTTGGCTGGCGCGCTTTGCTATTACTGGGGTATCTGGTGCTGTTGTCGTCAGCCGCGTTTGCGTTGTGGAGCTTATTACTGAAATATAATCGGGTGGGGATGGTGGCCCCATTTAATTTCCTCATCCCGGTATCTGGCGCTGTTCTCTCCGCCATCTTCCTCAATGAAAGTATTTTAGAATGGAAGTATGCCATTGCGCTGGTCTTGGTCTGTGTGGGGATCGTTTTGGTAAATAGAATTAAGCAGAGCAGAGTCTAGCGGCTATTACGATGGAGGTGAGTGCTAACCGGAATTTTATGAAGATAATTTCGGTTAGCATGGCCCGGCAGACAGCAATAATAATCAGGCTTTATCGGTAACGATTTTCACCCCAACTCGGACGACGCGATCAGATTCCATTTCGGCAATAGTCCACGTCAGGCCATCCCACTCAATCTGATCGCCGATAACCGGTTCGCCACCAAACAGATATAGGACGAATTGACCTAGCGTTTGTTGCTTGTCGATACCCGGTTCCAGATTGAGGCCATAGATCTGCGAAATATCGTCGAGTTTTGCATCGGCATCCAGAATAAAATCACCGAAGAAACGCTCATCTAGCTGGATACTTGGGGACTGGCTAAAGAGTTTTCCCAGTGCGGGCAAGTGATGCTCCTGACCAATGACACAGAGGATGTCGCCCTCTTTTAGGCGGGTACTGCCGGTGGGGTGCAATAGGTCTTTGCCGCGGAACAGGGCTGCGATCCGCGTTCCATGAGGCATTTCTAAATCGCGCAAGGCGGCACCGATACACCATTTGTCGCAACTGAGCTGGTAAATAAACTGTTCCCACTGATTATTCTTATCAATGTCTAAGCCAATACGCGCCACTGGTGCCAGCGCGGGTGGCACCACCAATTTTGTTTTGCGTGCGGCAAATGAGAGACTGGTGCCTTGCAATAGGAGTGATACCAGCACCACAAAAAAGGCAACATTGAAGAATAAATTCGCATTGGGGATACCCGCCATCATCGGGAATACCGCCAGAATAACTGGTACGGCACCGCGTAAACCCACCCATGAAATAAAGATCCGCTCACGCAAATTAAAGCTCGGGAAGGGCAACAAGCCGACAAACACGGAGAGCGGACGGGCAAACAGAATCATCCACAATGAGAGGATCAAGGCCGGAATGGCAATCGGCAACAGCTCGCTCGGGTTGAGCAACAAGCCCAATACCAGGAACATACCAATTTGACTGAGCCATGCCAGCCCATCGAAAGTTTGCAATATGCCCGCGCGGTTGCGGATGGGGCGGTTACCAAGTAACAGGCCGCAGAGATAGACTGCCAGGATACCGCTTCCGTTCATCGCGGTGGCGAGTGAGAAGACTAAAATCCCGCCACTGACTGCCAGTAATGGATACAGGCCATTCGCCAGCTCGATGCGGTTGATGAGCAGCAGCAGTAACCCGCCGCCCCCCAGCCCGATCATAATTCCCAGACCAAACTGCTGAATCAAGTGCACCAGGAACATCCAGCTCAGGCTGCTCTCGCCCGCTGAAATCATCGCAATCAAGGTGACGGTCAAAAATACCGCCATCGGGTCATTGCTGCCGGATTCAATCTCGAGTGTGGCACTGACACGCTCGTTGAGTCCTTTGCCGCCTAACAGTGAGAAAACCGCCGCCGCATCAGTCGAACCGATAATCGCGCCGATTAATAACCCTTGAATGATATCCAAATCGAATAACCAGGCGGCAGCCAAACCGGTTAGCCCGGCGGTAATTATCACGCCGACAGTGGCGAGAGAGAGAGCCGGCCAGAGGGCGACGCGGAAGGATGATGCACGGGTGCGCATACCGCCATCCAGCAGGATCACGGCTAATGCCAGGTTACTGACCAGATAGGCTGCGGGGTAGTTATCAAAGGCAATACCACCAATCCCGTCGGTGCCAGCCAACATCCCGATAGCTAAAAAGATAACCAGAATGGGGATACCTAATCGGGATGAGAATGAGCTGAGTAAAATACTGGCTCCCACCAGCACTGCGCCGATCAAAAAGAGGCTATTAATAGTGATGGCGTCCAAAGTGGGAGTTCTCCTGATGTAATACGCAAACGAATGGGTGGCGAGTGAATGTTAATGAAAAATTATTATACACAGATTTTTCGGTTTCGATGGGAAGATATGACCTAATTCAATATGTTAAATCGCATTCCCCTGCGGCCTTGACGCCGCAGCGGTGTTGGCTGCCCTCATGCACCCGAATCACTTACCTGAGTAAGTTCATCGGGACTTATTCGTTTGCCGCCTTGCTGCAACGCCAATGACTTTGGGGATGTTTTGCTGCCATGACGCCGCAGCGGTGTTGGCGGTCACATAATAGTTTGGGGATCGAAAGATAGGGCGCATACAGAGGGGGGGATTAAGGGTCGCTCACCTTTAATCGCCCGACGGGGAATCAAGGGTGAGCGTTGGATGATAAAACTAGTCGCGTTTGAGTGTTGCCAGTACCCTTTTCAGCGCCTCAGTGGTCAGCGTTTTTTCTGGCTCAGACAGACTATCGACAGAAAGTTGTGAAAGCTCATTGACCAAAACACTGCGATCTTTCCCCGTGATTGCACTGTCCAGTGCGCCGCTAAGGCGACTCACCAGGGCGAACAGGGTCGCAAACTCGGCAACTGCTGGCGTATCTGAGTTGGGATTACTCTCAATAGATTCTTGCTTATTCATCACAATTCCTCTTTTTGTTGTCACTGCAAGTGAAACAAATCCTGATAAGGAATCTACAGGATACTTGCTCTGAAAGCAGAGCGCACAGTGAGGCATTAGCCATCCCGCATCTACATGATGGTTGATCAGTGTAGCGGGTTTATCACACCAGCGATATTCGGATATTAATATCGCTTAGCAATAACCTTATTCGTTTGAATAATAATTTGATTACGCCTTTTGCTGCGGCTTTCTGCCAGAAAACAAGAATTTAAGCACAGGAATGCGGCGATGAACCTCATACAGTGAAAATGAAATCAGGCAAACAAATACTATGCCTAAGATAAATCCGAAGCCGTTATTGCCAATTTGTGGCGTAAAAAATGCGCCATAAATCAAGGTCAATGGATGATGTACCAGATAAATGAAGAGTGATGCGTTCACCAGATAGGTGATGTGAGGGGAGGGGGAATTTAATAGCTTATAGCCGAGGGAGTAGATCACATTGGTCATGGTCACCCCCATCAATGCCTTGATGATAAGGTCCAATTCAAAGACAAAAAATTCAGCACTATTAGCATGTTGGTTCACAAAATAAGCAACGAATAGCATTAATGAGGCCAGCAACGCAGCAGGTGAAAACCGAAGAAAAACTTGTTTGAGTGGCGCATAGATAAAGCTGTAGGCACCAAGAAGAAAGAAGGGAAGATAAAACAGTGTCTCCATAACGGCGAAATTGAGGACGCTATTAAAGAGTATTTCAGGGTTAAGGAGATATATTACTCTACGTATTACAGAATAAACTAATACAAATAGAAATACATATAGTGAGATTTTTCCTATGTTATTCATCCTCTTTATCAATATTGGAACTGTTGGTAGGTTATTCTTTATTCTTTTAAACAGATAAAAACAGATAGTTGTCAGTAAAGCGAGTGTTAACAAAAACCATAAGTGCGAAACCAGCTCCCAAATAGCAATATTTATTTTTTGATAAATTGTAAATAAATTCCAATCTTGTAATTTGCTGGTGTAATTTTTGAGAAGGAAAAATTGTGGCAGCGTAATTAGCACCATGGCCGCCAGTAAAGGGATAACCACCCGCTCAAGGCGGACCTGTAGCCAGTGGTGGCACTCATAGCGCTGATATAACATGAATGAAAAATAACCGGAAATAACAAAAAACACCTGCATACGAAAGGCGTGAATGAAGTCATTTAGCAGAGTAAATACCAGTGAGGGATGGCTGCTGTTCACCGCCCAATGATGACTGGAGTATATAAGAGAAAGATGAAAAGGAATGCCGAGCAACATCAAATAGGCGCGAATAGCGTCTAGAAAGTACTCCCGCTGGTTAGTGTTTTTTTTCATACTTATTCGCAAATTGTTATCGGAAATAGAATAACGTATCGGTTTTTGACCAGCGTATTTTTATAGTAAGCCTATCACTGATAACGTTATACGTTATTAATGGATCAGTACGGCGAGAAACACTACTATAAGGGTTAATAATTTTCCATCGCGTATTTTAGCATGGCTCGTGGCTTAGCCACTGGTTTGCACAATAAGCTGGCAGTATAACTCCGGGCATCACTGTTACCTGAGCTTATCTGCCTGGTCTGTTGGATGAATCGTCAATAATTTGGCTGTTATGATTTAGGGGGAGATGTGCGAGTTAATATTTTTTCAAACGTGAATAAAATGTCAAAGGGGTCACGGCCAAACAGTGCCGGATGGTTGGGGATCACTCTCTTGCTGTCACTATTGACCTCTCCGGCCATGGCTTTTTCGCTAGATGATGTGGCTAAACAGGCACAGGTACTGGCGGGTAAAAGCTTTGAAGCACCGAAAAGTAACCTTCCATCGCAATTTCGCGAAATGAAATTTGCCGACTATCAGCAGATTCAGTTTAACCACGATAAGTCCTATTGGAGCAAACTGGATACGCCATTCAAGTTAGAGTTTTATCATCAGGGCATGTATTTCGACACGCCGGTGCAGATTAATGAAGTCACCGCGAGCAGTGTTAAACCTATCAATTACAGCCCCGATTATTTCAACTTTGGTTCGGTGAAGCACGATCCTGATTCAGTCAAAAATCTCGGCTTTGCCGGTTTCAAAGTCCTTTATCCGATTAATAAAGCGGATAAAAAAGATGAAATCGTCAGTATGCTCGGTGCCAGCTATTTTCGCGTGATTGGTAAAGGCCAGGTTTATGGTCTTTCTGCGCGCGGGTTGGCGATTGATACGGCCCTGGCTTCCGGTGAGGAGTTCCCGCGTTTTCGTGAGTTCTGGATTGAGCGACCAAAACCCAATGATAAACATCTGGTTATCTATGCGTTGCTAGACTCCCCGCGTGCCACTGGCGCTTATAAGTTTGTTATCTATCCGGGTCGCGATACCACTATTGATGTGCAGGCCAAAGTCTTCCTGCGCGATAAAGTGGAGAAATTGGGCATTGCACCATTAACCAGCATGTTCCTGTTTGGCCCAAGCCAGCCGTCGGCGGTGTTGAACTATCGTCCGGCATTGCATGATTCCAACGGTCTTTCTATTCATGCAGGTAATGGTGAATGGATTTGGCGGCCACTGAATAATCCAAAACACCTGTCGGTCAGCACCTATACGATTGAAAATCCGAAAGGGTTTGGTCTGCTGCAACGTGGCCGCGAATTCTCACAATATGAGGATTTAGATGACCGCTACGATCTGCGTCCAAGTGCCTGGGTTGAACCTCGTGGCGATTGGGGCAAAGGTAAAATCGAGCTGGTGGAGATCCCAACCGCCGATGAAACCAACGATAATATCGTGGCGTTCTGGTCACCTGATCTGTTGCCGGATGCGAAAAAATCACTCGATCTGAACTATCGTCTGCACTTTACCCGCGATGAGGACAAGTTACATTCAGCTGATGTGGGCTACGTTAAACAGACTCTGCGCTCAACGGGTGATGTGAAACAGTCGAATTTGATTCGTCAACCCGATGGCAGTGTGGCGTTCCTGGTTGATTTTGTCGGCCCGTCGCTGAAAGCGCTGGATGAGAGTACGCCGTTGGCTTCGCAAGTCAGCATTGATGATAATGGTGAACTGATCGAAAACAGTGTGCGCTACAACCCGGTCACCAAGGGCTGGCGTTTGACACTGCGACTGAAAGTTAAGGACGCTAAAAAGCCAATAGAGATGCGCGCGGCGCTGGCTAATGGTGATAAAACTCTGACTGAAACCTGGAGCTATCAGCTACCTGCCAATGAATAAGTCAACTCAATCTCCTGTTCAGGATTACATCGCGGAGTTGCCCCTGACGGCGCAGCAACAAGAGGCACTACGCGATGCTCTCCCTACAGATGTGCTACTCGATAGCACGCCTGATGCCATGTTGCGTTTGCATCAGCAATTGGCGGTCAACACCGCTGAAAGTACCACTTTTAGTGCAGAGGAGGGTGCATTGGCGTCAGTCAATGCCCGCCTGCAAGCCGCATGGCCGGAGGCCGTAAAGGGCGATAATGTGCTGGGGCAAGACAGTGAAGGGCGCACGGTTATCCATGCCACGCCACCCATCAAGCGCACCAGCATGGCTCCGCAAGCCTGGCGGACCAACCCGGTCGGGCGTGTTTGGGATTCAATGCTGGGCCGCAATCCGGTGTCACGTGCGCAAACAGATGAACAGGCCGCTGCGGAGAAAAAATGGCGCAGTGTCGGCTCTCTGCGCCGCTACATATTACTGATATTGATTGTGCTGCAAACTGCCATTGCTACCAGCTATATGAAGACCATCCTGCCTTATCAGGGCTGGGCACTGCTCGATCCTTTCGAGATCTGGCAACAGAACTGGCAAGTTTCCGTGTTGCAACTGCTGCCCTATTTGCTGCAAACCGGCATCCTGATCCTGTTTGCCATTCTGTTCTGCTGGGTGTCGGCGGGTTTCTGGACCGCGCTGATGGGCTTTTTGCAACTACTGATTGGCAAAGACAAATACAGCATCTCCTCCACCATCAAAGGGGATGAGGCGCTCAATCCGGCCCACCGGACAGCGCTGATTATGCCGATCTGTAATGAGGACGTGGCGCGGGTGTTTGCCGGTTTGCGTGCCACTTACGAGTCTGTTGCGGCGACCGGTCAGCTTGAGCACTTCGATATCTATGTGCTGAGTGACAGTTATGATCCCGATATCTGTGTCGCGGAGCAGAAAGCCTGGCTGGAGCTGTGCCGTGATGTTGAGGGGCATGGCCGCATCTTCTATCGCCGCCGTCGCCGCCGGGTGAAACGCAAAAGCGGCAATATTGATGATTTTTGCCGCCGTTGGGGCAGCCAGTACAGCTATATGGTGATTCTGGATGCCGATAGCGTGATGAGCGGTGAGTGCTTGACCGGGCTGGTGCGGTTGATGGAGGCCAATCCGAATGCCGGCATCATTCAGTCTGCGCCGAAAGCTTCCGGTATGGATACCCTCTACGCGCGCATTCAGCAGTTTGCGACACGGGTCTATGGCCCCCTGTTCACCGCCGGTTTGCACTACTGGCAGTTGGGTGAATCCCATTACTGGGGCCATAACGCCATTATCAGGGTGAAACCTTTTATCGAACACTGTGCTTTGGCTCCGCTGCCGGGGGAGGGCTCATTCGCCGGCTCCATCCTGTCACATGACTTTGTGGAAGCCGCATTAATGCGCCGCGCCGGCTGGGGGGTGTGGATTGCTTATGATCTGCCGGGCAGTTATGAAGAGCTGCCGCCTAACTTGCTGGATGAGCTAAAACGTGACCGCCGCTGGTGTCACGGCAACCTGATGAACTTCCGCCTGTTCCTGGTGAAAGGGATGCATCCGGTTCACCGCGCGGTGTTCCTCACCGGGGTGATGTCCTATCTCTCTGCGCCACTGTGGTTTATGTTTTTGGTGCTCTGTACCGCGCTACAGGCGGTGCATACCCTGATGGAGCCACAGTACTTCCTGCAACCGCGCCAGTTGTTCCCGGTCTGGCCGCAGTGGCGACCAGAGTTAGCCATTGGGCTGTTCTCCACCACCCTGGTGTTGCTGTTTTTGCCAAAATTACTCAGCATCATTCTGATCTGGGCCAAAGGCGCGATAGCCTACGGCGGGGCGATCCGGCTGTTACTGTCGATGCTGGCGGAGATGCTGTTCTCGGTGTTGTTGGCACCGGTGCGGATGCTATTCCACACGGTATTTGTGGTCAGCGCCTTCCTCGGCTGGTCAGTGCAATGGAACTCGCCGCAGCGTGATGATGATGCCACGCCGTGGAGTGAAGCGATGGTGCGCCACGGCCCGCAACTGCTGCTGGGCCTGATTTGGGCCGGCGGTGTTGCCTGGCTGGATCTGCGTTTCCTGTGGTGGCTATCGCCTATCGTCTTCTCGCTGATCCTCTCGCCGGTAGTTTCGGTGCTCTCCAGTCGCCGGACTTTGGGGCTGGCCAGTAAGCGCGCGAAATTATTCCTGATCCCGGAAGAGTACCATCCGCCGAAGGAGCTGTTGGCGACGGAGAGCTATCTGAAGCTGAACCATCAGCGGGCGCTGAGTCATGGCTTCCTGGCTGCGGTGATGGACCCATCCTATAACGCCCTCGCCAGTGCCATGGCCACCGCCCGTCACCAGCGCCGTGCGATTATCGAGCAAGTTCGCGCCGAGCGTGTGGCGCAGGCACTGGTTGCCGGGCCGGATAAATTGGCTAAAAATCAGTGTTTAGTGCTGCTCAGTGATCCGGTATTGATATCAGGTCTGCACCAGAAAATCTGGCAGCAGCCGGAGCAGTATCAAGTCTGGAGCGGCTATTATCGCCAACGGGCGCATAATCCGCAGGCACTCCCCGCCGCGAAGTAACGGCAACAGAGTGATTGTCATGTGGACTAAAAACGGGCATACATTGGTATTGCCCGTTTTTTCTGTGAATCTAAAAGAGCAATTGTGTGAATCTCATCGTTAGACTGATACAACGCCCCAATATCATCCTCCGCACGCTCTTACTGGGGCTGGGGATTATCCTGCTGTCAGGGTGTGGCAGCATCATTAGCCGCATCGTGCCGGGGCAGGGCCATGGACACCAGTACTATCCCGGCGTGCAGTGGGATATGCGGGAGGGGGCGTGGAAATACATCACGGTGATTGACGTGCCGCTGTCAATGATTGTGGATACTTTTATGCTGCCAATTGATGCCCAGCATGGGCCATATGAGTAGTGTCTGGTGCCAGTTATTAGCTGCCATTATTAGGTAATAGATATATGTCATCCGAATCAATTAATTCGTCCGATACTTATTCCCCTGTGTTGCCGCCAACCTCAGTGATGCGGGTCGCCAGGCCCACTGATAATCTTGATGCCATCAGTGAGATGTACTGTTGTGGGGAGTTCAGTGCCAGCAAATGCTCACCGCCGGGTTTTGCGCGGTGGCGTCTTATAACCCTTATTGGGATGTCAGCGGTAAAACTTTCGAAGATAGCGATGGTTATCGGGTGGTATTGCAGCAACGGGCATGGCCGCTTTAAGGATTATTGCGGCATAGATAAACCCGCCAATCAGGCGGGTTATTATCGATACAGGTAACACCCTCATTATCAGGCGGCTTGCTGCCCTTGGGTGCTATTCATCAGGCGACGAATAGGTACGATTAGCAAGATTAGCACCGCAGCACAGATAACCAGCGCAATTGAGCAGCGGGCAAACAGGGTTGGCAGCATATCAAGCTGGTCAGCTTTAACATGACCGCCAATCAGGCCCGCCGCCAGGTTACCCAGTGAGCTGGCGCAGAACCACAATCCCATCACCTGACCGCGCATTCTGTCTGGTGCCAGTAAGGTCATAGTCGCCAGGCCAATCGGGCTGAGGCACAACTCGCCAAGGGTCAGCAACAGGATACTCATCACCAGCCACAGCGGGGAAACTCCCTCGCCACCACTGTTAAGCACATGCTGCGCCGCGTACATCATCACCGCGAAGCCGGCGGCGGCACATAAAATCCCAATAACGAATTTCGTGATGCTGCTTGGCTGAATTTTTTTCTTCGCCAGTGCTGGCCATGCCCAACTGAACACCGGGGCTAAGATGATGATAAACAATGCGTTAATGGACTGGAACCACACCGTTGGGATCTCAAAACCCATCAGATTACGATTGGTATAGTCATTGGCGAACAGGTTAAATGAGGTCGGTTTTTGCTCAAACGCTGACCAGAAGAAGGCCGCTGAAACCAGCAGAATAAAGCACACCAGCAGGCGGGCGCGATCTTTGCGGCTCAACCTGGCGAAGGCGAACAGATAGACGAAATAGAGTGTCACCGAGGCAGCAATCACATAGGCCAGCAAGCTGGCAACCAGCACTGGATTAATGGGGATAATCCCCTGTGAAATCAGGGCAATGATCGCCACAACTAACAGCAGAATAGCCGTTACCCACTTGCCCACCCCCTGGCGCTTATTGGTGGGTCTATTCCAGCTTGAATCTAAACCGACTTCGGCATCATAGCGTTTCATGGATGGGATGGCGAAGTAACGGAAGATAAGTAATGCCACCAGCATCCCAATCCCGCCAATACCAAAGCCCCAATGCCAGCCATGGGTTTTAAGCAGCCAGCCAGAGAGCAGCGGCGCAATAAATGACCCCATATTGATGCCCATATAGAACAGTGAAAAACCACCGTCGCGGCGAGCATCACCGGGCTTATACAGTGTGCCTACCATCACCGAAATACAGGTCTTGAACAGGCCGGTGCCGAGCACGATAAACACTAAACCGATAAAGAACAGGTCATTACCGAAGAAGGCGGATAGCGCGATCGACAGATGACCCAGGGCAATCAGAATCGAGCCATACCAGACTGCACGCTGTTGACCGAGCCAGTTATCCGCCAGCCAGCCGCCGGGCAGAGCCGCCAGATACATACTACCGGCAAAGATCCCGACGATAGCCGAGGCTTGCTCGCGCGGCAGCCCCATACCGCCATCAAAAACCGTGGCGGCCATAAACAGAATTAACAGTGGGCGGATGCCGTAGAACGAAAAGCGCTCCCACATTTCGGAAAGAAACAGTCCGCTCAGCGGATAAGGGTGGCCAAAGAACGTGCGGCCACCTTCAGATTTAACAGAGGTTTGCATAAGGTCTTCCCATAAGAATTTAACGCAGTAATAACGTCATTTTTTTGTTTTCACTCTGGGTTATAGCGTATTTTTAGATGAAAAGTCGACACTCATAACAATTATCAACCAGTTAAATCTGAATGTGACTATTTTTTCATCTTTTTTATGTGAGATCACAAAGAGGGTGTTTGAGGCTGAAAAAATCTGCTGAAAAGGGGGTTTTTAGTGCCGCGGCTATGCGGATTTGAGTGGTATTGGCGCAATTTTAGCTATCTTGCGGCTGTTGAACATCCGGCTGGCGGGGTTTCGCCGGATGACGCTGTAAACACCAGTAGGAGTAAATGGCATTAAACAGCACAACCGCTGCGGTGACGCAGAATACAGCGCGAAAGCCGTAACTAGCAGAGACTGCGGCCCCTAACAGCGGGCCACTGACGTTACCGACATCACGAAATGACTGGTTATAGCTGAAAATCCGGCCAGCCACCTGATTGGTGCAGTTATAAATCAGCAGTGTCTGCACCGCAGGCAGCAGCGCACCATCCGTCGCGCCCAATAAGAAGCGCAGAATGCCCAGTTGCAACGGGGTCTGCACAAATGCCATCGGGATAAGTATCAAAATGGAGAGTGCCAGCATGGCAATCAGGATACGTTCCGGGCCGATCCTATCCCCCAGCTTGCCTAATCGCGGCGCACTCAGCAGCGCCGCGACCCCCGGCACTGAAGCAATCATGCCACTGACGAAGGCCAGATTGTGAATGTCACCGGCCAGCTCGCGCACATAGAGGGTCAGGATCGGGGCGATAGACCCGGTGGCTATCTGGATAATCATAGTGGTGATAAACAGGCTGAGGATTAACTTAGGGTTTTTCAGCGAGTTAAATACCTGCCGCCCGCTAAGCATATCTTTTTTCAACACTGGGGCGAATTGCTCTTTGACATATAACCAGGTCAACACAAAACAGGCAAATAACACCCCTGCGGTAATAAAGAAGACCGGGCGCAAGCCATAGTTATCCGCCAATAACCCACCAATCAGCGGCCCGATTAACGCGCCACTCACCCCGCCAGTGGAGAGTGTACCCAATGCCCAGCCGCTTCTGCTGCGCGGGACTTGAGTGGCGATCAGCGCATTGGCATTCGGAATAAAGCCACCAAGCAAACCCAGCAGTGCGCGCAATGCCAGAAATTGCCAGATATTTTGAGCCATCCCCATCAAGACCATCACAATCCCCATGCCCAATGCGGAGCGCAACAGCATGATTTTACGGCCTTTGCGATCGGCAAGGCTCCCCCAGAAAGGGGCGGCGATGGCAGAAAACAGGAAGGTGATACTGAACACCAGCCCAGACCACATGTTCAGTGACTGGTGGCCGCTTACACCCAACTCCTCCACATAGAGTGGCAGGAAGGGCATGATCAAGCTAAAGGCCGCGCCGGTGAGAAAGCAGCCGAGCCAGGTGACCAGGAGGTTTCGCTTCCAATTAACAAGTTGTCGTGCCGGGGCCATAATCTACCGAGTAAGCAAGTGACTGATTTTAAATAAGCAGGTCGCTTTGCATCTCTATTCGTCGGTTGGGGCGTTTGAAGGGGCAAAGCGCAAGAAAAAAAACAGTTAGCTTGATAAGTATGCGCTTTTGAGACATTGATATCAATAAGATGAATGTTAGTTTTTATTAAAATGGAAAGCCAGTTTGAATTGTCGGAATATACTTATTCATTTTTGTGATAAATCTGGATTCACGCCCTAACCACAGTTATAAGTGGGGTCGATAACATAAAAAACCACCCCCGATATGTGAACTGCACCCCAAATGTTGGACACTCAACAAAGTAAGGTGCAGTTTTTTATG
>NZ_CAWQAF010000014.1:0-78639 GCF_963892745.1 Yersinia sp. Marseille-Q3913
TGCGACCAATTGATTAAAAGTCAACTGCTCTACCAACTGAGCTAACGACCCATTACCGGTACTACTGACGATAATTTCCTGCTGCCTTAACGTTTTACAAGTTGTCTTGGCAACGGCGGCATATATTACTAATTTCTCTTCACAGTGCAACTTAAATTTCTGTTGAAGCGTCTAACTGCTTGTTCTTCACTCGCCAAAGCCCAGAAATTAGTCAATATGACCAATTCCTGGACTCGAAAAAGACTAAAGAGCAGATAAACGTTTCTGTGCCTGTTTAGCAGCATCAGTATTAGGATATTGCTTGATCACTTGTTGATAAACCGCCTTCGCTTTGTCGCTTTGGCCTTTATCCTGCATGATCACCCCAACTTTAAACATCGCTTCTGAACTTTTTGGAGACTTTGGATAATTTTTTACTACAACAGCATAATAATATGCAGCATCGTCTTTCTTACCTTTGTTGTAATACAACTGCCCTAGCCAGTAGTTGGCATTAGGCTGGTAAGTCGACTTTGGATACTGTTTCACAAAACCTTGGAAAGCAGTAATCGCTTGATCGTATTGCTTTTTCTCAAGAGCCAAGGAAACGGCTGCATTATAATCGCTGTTTTCATCACCAGTACTTGCCGCAGGAGCCGCTGCACCTGCCGCGGCAGTATCGGAACTTCCAGTCGCTGCATTAGCTGACGCAGCAGCATCAGCCGCAGGAGCTGCTGTTGAAGCCCCCTGACCACCACTCAGACTATCCATCTGCTGGTAGATCTGTTTTTGCCGCTCAACAATTTGATTGAGCTGGTACTGATTTTCTTGGATCTGACCGCGTAAACTATCAACATCGCGTTGCGAATCAGACAGTTGTTGCTGAAGTTGAGTTAATAGTTGGCTGTGAGCGTTGGAAATACGCTCAAGTTGAGTGACCCGATCTTCTACCGAGCCGGAGCCGACATTACTGATTGGCGCTTGGGCAGTAGCGGCCCATGGGACCGCTACGCCAACCAGTAACGACAGACCCACCAAGTGACGTCTGAAGTTACTGTTCATGCGATTCTCTTAGTAAACCAGAACTGCACGACGGTTTTTAGCGAACGCTGCTTCGTCATGGCCCAGTACTGCTGGTTTCTCTTTACCGTAAGAAACGATAGAGATCTGGTCAGCAGAAACGCCTTTACCTTGCAGATACATCTTCACTGCATTAGCACGACGCTCGCCCAACGCGATGTTGTATTCTGGCGTACCGCGTTCATCCGCGTGGCCTTCAACAACAACTTTGTAAGATGGGTTGCTACGCAGGAATGCAGCGTGTGCATCCAGCATTTGAGCGAAGTCAGAACCGATATCGTATTTATCGAAACCGAAGTAAACGATATTGTTCTTTTGCAGTTCTTGCATCTGAAGACGTGCTTGCTCTTCGGAAGACAGGTTGCTGCCATTTTCTGTACCAGTGCCAGCGCCCATGCCAGATTGGTCATTATTTGCGCTTTTGTTAGAACTACACGCAGCTACAGCCAGAACTGGCAAAGCCAACATTAGCCCTTTTAGCACTTTGTTCAGTTGCATCTCTTTGATCCTTTTATAGTTTGCCATACATACGTATTTACACATGCATCACAGATACGGCGACCAGGCAGGAAATTTGACCTGTCCATCAGTTGCCGGAAGACGCGCTTTGAAACGCCCATCAGTCGAGACCAGCTGTAACACGGCTCCCAGCCCTTGTGTCGAGCTATAGATAACCATGGTGCCGTTAGGCGCGATACTAGGCGTTTCATCCAGGAACGTGTCCGTTAATACTTGAACGGCTCCCGTTACTAGATCCTGTTTGGCGATGTGTTGCGCCCCACCATTGGAACTAACCAATACCAGGAACTTACCATCAGGACTCACATCTGCGTTCTGGTTCTGAGAACCTTCCCACGTGATTCGCTGTGGCGCACCGCCATTAATATTCACTTTATACACTTGTGGACGACCGCCCTGATCCGAGGTATAGGCCAGGTTTTGGCTATCCGGGAACCAGCTTGGTTCTGTGTTATTGCTACGGCCATCGGTAACCTGGCTGATTTGGCCAGAAGCTAAGTCCATAACATACAAGTTCAGGCTGCCGCTTTTAGATAAAGCGAAGGCCAGTTTAGTCCCGTCCGGTGAGAAGGCTGGTGCGCCGTTATGACGTGGGAATGAAGCCACTTGTCTGATTGCACCATTTGCCAGCGTCTGAATAACCAGTGCTGATTTACCACTCTCGAAAGTGACATAAGCAATTTTGCTACCATCTGGAGACCAGGCTGGTGACATCAAAGGTTCAGGAGAACGGTGAACCACAAACTGGTTGTAACCATCGTAATCAGAAACCCGCAATTCATGTGGGAATTTACCGCCGTTCGTTTGCACGACATAAGCAATGCGGGTACGGAAAGCACCTTTAATCCCGGTCAGTTTTTCAAATACTTCATCACTGGCAGTATGCGCTGCATAACGTAACCATTGTTTGGTTACTTTATACTGATTTTGCGCCAAAACGCTACCCGCAGCACCAGAAGTATCGACTAACTGGTAAGAAACGACATAACTGCCATCGGCACTCGGTTGAACCTGACCAACAACAACGGCATCAATACCCAATGCAGTCCAGGCCGCAGGCGTGACTTCAGCCGCAGTGGAGGGCTGTTGTGGCATGCGAGCTGCGTCAATAGGGTTAAACTTACCACTGTTACGTAAATCCGCGCCAACAATAGCGCCAATCTCTTCAGGTGGTGTGCCCGGCCCCATCCATTTGAATGGAACGACCCCAATTGGGCGCGCAGAGTCTACCCCTTGGGTAATCTCAATTCGAACTTCTGCGTGTAATACAGACGCCCATAAAACTAAAAAGCCTAGCGCTACTCGAAATGCCTGCTTCATCTTGTCTCCCTTATCCGAGCGGGATGCCCGCGATAATTAGCAGAATTTTAACAAACCAACGCAAACAAAACTACATAATCCACTGGTCGATTAACACTATTATCCACTGCCAATCAAACTTTATTGCGGTTTAAAATCAAGTGGAACATTCTTAAACACTTCATAAACATCCTGGCTTGGCGGTTTAGGTATTTTAGCCAGTTTTGCCGCGGCGATAGCAGCCTGACACAGTGCCGGGTCGCCACCTTCAGCTTTAACATCAATTAATAGACCATCTGGTGCTAATTTAATTCGCAGATTACAGGTACGGCCTTTGTAAAGATCTGCATCATAAAATTTACTTTGGATTGCAGCAGTTACCTGGCCCAGATAGCCACTGATATCACCCGCTGATGCCCCACTCTTCTTGCCACCACCTTTACCTGCGGCGGCAGCACCTGCGCCTGAACCACTTTTCGGTGCATTCTTGGAGTTTGCCAGGCCACCAAACAGATCATCTACGTCTGTTGTGGCAGCAGCAGCTTCTGCGGCAGCTTTTTTCTTAGCGTCAGCAGCGGCGGCTTTCTTAGCGTCTGCGGCAGCTTTTTTCTCAGCATCTGCGGCCGCTTTCTTTTCAGCAGCATCGGTTGCGGCTTTTTCAGCAGCTTCTGCGGCCTTCTTCGCATCAGCATCGGCTTGTTTCTTCGCCGCAGCCGCTACAGCAGCCTCTTTTTTGGCTTCAGCTTCCGCTTTTTTCTGCGCGTCAGCCTGCGCTTTCACGATTTTATCTGCTTCCGCTTTGGCCTGAGCCGCTGCGGCCTCAGCCTGTTTCTGCTCTTCTTTCGCTTTTGCAGCAGCGGCGGCGGCAACTTTCTGTTGCTCAGCGGCCTGTTTTTGCTGCTCAGCGGCTTGTTTTTTCTGTTCTTCAGCCGCCTGCCTGGCATCTTCTTGCGCTTGCAGACGCTCTTTTTCCAACTCTTTCAGGCGCTGTTGTTCTGTGGCCTGTTTTTGCTGTAACTCTTCCGCTTGCTGTTCGGCTTTCTTCTGGCGTTGCTGTTCTGCGCGTTTAGCATCCGTCTGCTGCTGTTGCTGACGGTTATACTGTTCTGTCACCGCGCCCGGATCGACCATGACGGCGTCGATAACTTCGCCACCCGCACCACCGCCGCCCATTTCAGTCGTCTGCGTCAGAGAGCCCCAAATCAACAGGGCAATCAATACGATATGCAGAACCACCGAAACTATAATGGCGCGATTCAGCTTATCATTTTGCTCGGTTGCCTTACCCACGCTCGATTTCCACACTCGATGTCCGCGCTCTATTTCTAAAAAACGGAACTGCTAAAAACAGGGTATCTACTGACTGAATTCACTAGCAATCTAGCCAATATCAACGCAAATTTATATCGGTTGAGTCATTAAGCCCACCGATGTCACGCCAGCCTGATGCAGCATATTCAGGGCCTTGATGATTTCATCATAAGGGACCTCTTTTGCGCCGCCAATCAGGAATACGGTTTTCGGATTCGATTTCAATCTCGCCTGAGCTTCCGCCACCACTTGTTCTGAGGGCAGTTGCTCCATCCGCTGATGATCAATCACCAGCGAATATTGCCCCACACCTGACACTTCGACAATCACCGGTGGATTATCATCACTTGAGACGGTTTTTGAATCCGTCGCATCAGGCAGGTCCACTTCAACGCTTTGCGTGATAATCGGCGCTGTCGCCATAAAAATCAGCAATAGCACCAGCAAGACGTCAAGCAAGGGAACAATGTTAATTTCAGACTTAAGCTCGCGACGTTTACGACCACGTACTCGCGCCATACAACCCCCTACTTATTTGCTATCAGCGCTGGCAAAAGCCTGACGATGCAGAATAGCAATGAACTCTTCCATGAAGTTGTCATAGTTTTGTTCAAGTTTATTCACGCGCTGATTCAGACGGTTATAAGCCATAACCGCAGGGATGGCTGCAAACAGACCGATTGCCGTAGCAATCAGTGCTTCAGCAATACCCGGTGCGACCATCTGCAATGTTGCCTGCTTTACCGCACCCAGAGAAATAAAGGCGTGCATAATTCCCCATACTGTACCAAACAGGCCGATATATGGGCTGATGGAACCGACAGTACCAAGGAATGGAATATGAGTTTCCAGCGCTTCTAATTCACGGTTCATTGAGATGCGCATCGCACGGGAAGCGCCGTCAATCACAGCCTCAGGTGCGTGGCTGTTTGCACGGTGCAAACGGGCAAACTCTTTAAAACCAGAATGGAAGATCTGCTCGGAGCCGCCAAGCGTATCGCGGCGGGCCTGGCTTTCCTGATACAGGCGAGAGAGCTCAATGCCGGACCAAAATTTATCTTCGAAGGCTTCCGCATCGCGGGTGGCAGCATTCAGAATACGCGTTCGCTGAATGATGATCGCCCATGAAGCAATAGAAAAGCCCATCAAAACCAGCATGATAAGCTTAACAAATAGGCTTGCCTGCAGGAATAAATCCAGAATGTTCATGTCAGCCACTACTTAAACTCCGCGACAATAGACTTAGGAAGCGCTCTTGGCTTCATTTGGTGTGGATCGATACATGCGATCAATACTTCTGCACTACTCAGAAGATTGCCATGTGAGTCGAGAATTCGTTGAGCAAACGTGAGAGAAGCCCCACGCATTGCGGTAATTTCACTCTGAACTTCCAGCATATCATCAAGACGTGCAGGTGCCAGATATTCTACCGTCATGCGGCGGACAGCGAAAGCGACATGCTCACTGAGCAATTGCTGCTGGTGGAAATTGCGTTGGCGCAACATTTCTGTGCGCGCCCTTTCGTAAAAGGCAACGTAGCGTGCATGGTAAACCACGCCACCAGCATCGGTGTCTTCAAAATAGACACGTACTGGCCATCGAAACAACGTATTACTCACTCTACTTCCCAGTAATGCAATTAACGGACACACTATACTGAAGAGCGTTACGCTTTGGAATCACTTGCGAGAATAGAACGAAAATAATTATGGGCCAGGCGGCCCATAAGGAGAGATTTTGTGCAGATTAGGCGATATAGGTTCAGATTAAGCGAAAAAGTAGAATAATCCCGCGCCCAAGATCACAATTGCTGGAAGTGGTGAGAAAAAAGCGCGCAGCCACACCCGTTTAGGGCGAAAGCCTACACCATGAATCACACCAGTACACACTGCCCACACGATAAACACCTCTTGCCACACTTCAAGTGAGCTGGTTGCCGCCGCGAAACGCGAAGGGTCCCAAAACACACAGAAAGCCACAGCAAACGCGAGCAGCAGTGAAAGGGCCCTAAGCGGGCCCTTATCCATTAACTCATATAGCTTATCGGACAACATCGTCTTCGCCATTTTTAGCGGCTTTCTCGGCTGCATTGGCTTCACTCTGCTCCAGCGCCAGAGCAGTAATGATACCAAAGGAGCAGGCCAGAAGTGTCCCTAGAATCCAGGCAAAATACCACATGCTTTATGCTCCTTAGTACAGTGAATGCTTGTTGTTTTCGATAAAGTCTTTATCAATACGCCCGAACATTTTGTAGTAGCACCAGCTGGTGTACAGCAAGATGAGAGGCACAAAGATGATTGCAACAATGGTCATCACTTGCAGTGTCAACAGGCTAGATGTCGCATCCCACATTGTCAGACTGATATTTGGCACTGTGCTTGACGGCATAACAAATGGGAACATGGTGACCCCGGCAGTCAAAATCACACAGGCAATGGTCAGTGATGAGAACAGGAAGGCCCAAGCCCCTTTTTCAAAGCGCGACAGCAAAATAGTAAACAGTGGCAGAATCACCCCAAGAGCAGGCAGCGCCCACAGGCTTGGGTACTTGTTAAAGTTAATCAACCATGCACCGGCCTGATGTGCAACTTCTTTGCGCATCGGGTTAGATTGAGCCGCTGTATCCAACGCTGATGTAATAACAAAACCATCAATGCCATTAACTAACCAGATACCGGCCAGCAGGAAGGCAACCGCCATCACCAAGGCAGAGATCTGCGCGGCAGCACGGGAACGCAGATGTAGTTCACCACGGGTACGCATTTGCAGATAGGTTGCCCCTTGCGTGACCAGCATGGTTAAGCTGACCACCCCCGCCAGTAGGCCAAACGGATTCAGCAACTGGAAGAAGTTACCGGTGTAGAACAGGCGCATGTAGCTGTCCATATGGAAGGGCACGCCTTGCAGCAAGTTGCCGAACGCCACACCGAACACCACCGCAGGCACGAAGCTACCCGCAAAGATGCCCCAGTCCCACATGTTGCGCCAGCGGTTATCTTCCACCTTGGAGCGGTAGTCAAAACCGACCGGACGGAAGAATAACGCAGCCAACACCAGAATCATCGCGATATAGAAGCCGGAGAATGCGGCGGCATACACCATTGGCCAGGCGGCAAACAGCGCCCCACCTGCGGTTATCAACCAAACCTGATTACCATCCCAGTGGGGAGCAATCGAGTTAATCATAATACGACGTTCTGTATCATTCTTACCGATGATCCGCAGCAGGATACCGACTCCCATATCGAAACCATCGGTGACTGCGAAACCAATCAGCAGCACACCGATCAGCAGCCACCAGATAAATCGTAATACTTCATAATCAAACATAAGTGGACTCCTGTTTACCGTGCTTCCTGCACTGGTGCAGTCGGCTGTTCAAAATGATAGCGGCCAGTTTTCAGGCTGCTAGGCCCAAGGCGCGCGAATTTGAACATCAGGTACATTTCTGCAACCAGGAACAGCGTATACAGACCGCAAATCAGCCCCATTGAGAATAGGATATCCCCAGCAGTGACGGATGAGTTTGCAATTGCTGTCGGTAGCACTTCACCGATGGCCCATGGTTGACGGCCATATTCCGCCACAAACCAACCTGCTTCTACTGCAATCCACGGTAGAGGAATACCGAACAATGCGGCACGCAGTAGCCATTTTTTCTGACCAATCTGACCACGAACGACGTTATAGAACGACAAACCGATGATCAGCAACATCAAGAAGCCACAAGCCACCATGATGCGGAAGGCAAAGTACAGCGGCAGAACGCGCGGGATTGAGTCTTTAGCAGCTAACTGAATTTGTTCTTCAGTCGCATCAGTCACGTTTTGCGTATAGCGCTTCAGTAACAGACCGTAGCCCAGATCTTGCTTAGTTTTACTGAAAGCTTCACGTACGGCTGGATCAGTATTACCGGCACGTAATTTTTCTAACAAACTATAAGCCTGAATACCATTACGGATGCGCACTTCATGTTGAGACATCAAATCACGTAAGCCGATAACCGGTGTATCCAGTGAACGGGTGGCGATTATGCCCAGCGCGAATGGAATCTGAACAGCAAAGCGGTTCTCCATTGTCTCCTGATTAGGGATCGCAAACAGCGTAAAGGCAGCTGGAGGCGGTTGGGTTTCCCATTCAGCTTCGATGGCAGCCAGTTTGGTTTTCTGCACGTCACCCATTTCATAACCAGATTCATCACCCAGTACAATAACAGACAGCGTCGCGGCCAAACCAAAGCTCGCAGCAATCGCAAAGGAGCGCTTGGCGAACGGAATATCACGGCCTTTCAACAGATAGTAGGAGCTGATACCCAGAACAAACATCGCACCGGTAACATAGCCGGCCGCCACAGTGTGAACGAATTTCACCTGAGCAACCGGGTTAAGAACCAGTTCTGAGAAGCTCAGCATTTCCATACGCATGGTTTCAAAGTTGAAATCAGAGGCAATCGGGTTTTGCATCCAACCGTTTGCAACCAAGATCCACAACGCAGAGAAGTTAGAGCCTAATGCAACCAGCCAGGTTACGGCCAAATGCTGATGTTTACTCAGACGATCCCAACCGAAGAAGAACAGACCGACGAAAGTAGATTCCAGGAAGAACGCCATTAAACCTTCGATTGCCAGAGGGGCACCGAAAATATCGCCGACGTAATGTGAGAAATATGACCAGTTAGTCCCGAATTGGAACTCCATAGTCAAACCAGTAGCAACCCCCAGAGCAAAGTTAATAGCAAATAACTTGCCCCAGAATTTGGTCATATCTTTATAAATTTGTTTACCGGACAGCACATAGACCGATTCCATAATTGCCAACAAAAACGCCATACCCAGCGTAAGTGGGACAAATAGGAAATGGTACATTGCCGTTAAGGCAAACTGTAACCGTGACAGTTCGACAATATCAAACATCTTGACTCCTTGCTCCTCGCAGGAAGACTCCGACTTGCGGCAACCAGACTTCCCTATAACCCGGAGGTCTCATAACGGCCCGCAGTGAATGCCCAAAAAAACACAACAAAAATAACAATATCAACTACCCAGTATTACACCGCGGTAATAGTACGCTTCTAATCCCACACAATAAATAGGATTTTACGTGACCCAGCGTTGAGTTCTGGATACAGGTCAACAAATAGGCCATTTGCCTATTACGCCGTAGTTTGATCTAGAACAATTTAAGCGTATCTGAACATTATTGCCATATTGAAAAGTTGATTTAGAACAATTAATTATTTTTCATGTTAATTAAAAGTTCGATTGTTTTTATATAACCCAGAACTGTTAATAAAATGTAATTTTATGGTTTAGTTAATGCATTATTACTTCGTTATTATGCGATCTAGATTAACTTTTAAAATTATTAGATTCAGAGTGAGTTAAATCACAATTTCGAGTTTTATTATAAATATATTAGCCCATCCTGAGGGAAGCGTTCGCAAGTGTTGCCATTTTGTTGCATGATAAAGTGCTATTACTTGATAAAATATTGAATCCTCTCAATGAAAAAAATAGCAATTACCACATTACTCTGTGCCAGTACCGCCTCTATTGCCGCGCAACAAGTTGATATTACTATCCTTGGCACCTCTGATCTCCATGGTACTTTTGTGCCGTGGGACTATGCCAGCGACAGTGCAAATTTGGCTGGCAGCCTGAGCCAAATCGCCACTAAAGTGCAGAAAATACGCGGCGAACAGCCGAATATCATTCTGGTAGACGCCGGTGATACCATCCAAGGCAACTTTGTTGAAACCTTTAAAAATGAACCTATCAGCCCAATGATCCTCGGCTTTAATGCTTTGAAATATGATGCCTGGGTGATGGGTAACCACGAATTCGATTTCGGTCTGAAAGTACTGGGCACCTCATTAAAGCAATTTAACGGCACTGCACTGGCTGGCAATATTTTCTGGGACTCAGGTAAACCTTACCTGCCCTCTTATAAAATCATCGAGCGTCAGGGCGTTAAAATCGGCATTATCGGGATGGATACCCCAATGACCGCTGAATTTGCTCAGGGTACTGACCGTATTAATAGCATCCATTTCACTGACCCGGTACAGGAAGTGAAAAAAGTCATTCAGCAAATCCAGCCACAAGTTGACGCCATTGTTCTGGTCGCTCATATGGGAATTGATAATGAGAACCAGCGACCTGGAACTGGCGTTGGAGATATCGCCAGGGCTAATCCAGAGTTGGCCGCCATCGTCGCGGGTCATATGCATGTGAAGATTGATAAAGCCGTGGTTAACGGCGTCATTATCACTGAGCCAGATAAGTATGGCCGCGCCCTTTCCCGTATTGATCTGAAATTTGAACAGCGCGATGGCAAATATCAGTTAATCGATAAAGAGAGCTACACCTACCCAATTAAAGACGTCGACTCAGATAAAAAGCTGGAAGCCATTTATCAGCCTTACCATGATATTTTGCGCGCCAATGCAAACCGGGTGATTGCTAAGTTGAGTGGCAGCAATCTGGTGCCTGCCGATGAGATTAAAGGTATTCCTCAAGTCCATGTGCAAGACACCGGTATCAGCGCGCTGTATCAAGAAGCCGCGCATTATTACGCCCCTCAGGCCCAAATCATCGCCCTACAGATTGATAATGATCGACCGAAGCTAAACGTGGGTGATATCACTGCGAAAGACATTGCATTTAACTATCAATATGCCGGTGGTGAAATCACGGTTTATGCCCTGACAGGCAAAGAATTAAAGCAGTATATGGAGTGGTCGGCTGACTACTTTAATCAGGTTAAGCCGGGTGATGTCACTTACAGTTTTAATCCACAGCGCCGCGCCTCAAAATACTCAACCAATGACTTCTTTGATGGCGTGACCTACACCATTGATTTAAGTAAACCGGTGGGTTCAAGGATCACTGATTTGCGCCTCAATGACGGTACGCCTGTGCTTGATATCACGCCAATTCATCTGGGCATGAATAGCTATCGTATGGGCCATCTCACGCAAAAAGGTGGCGTGCTTGAGGGGCAGAAATTCCTGATATTGTCTGATAGTAAAGCCGAATACGGTGAAGAAGCTGGCACCATCCGTAATCTGACTATTCGCTATCTGACCGATGTTAAGGCGGGAAAATATGAGGGTAAACCTCAGCAGCGCTGGCAGTTAGTTGGATTGGAAGGATATGAAAAAGAACGGAAAATAGTTAAAGACTTGATTAATAAAGGTACAATTTCAGTGCCGACAACCGCTGATGGTCGCTACACCAATATTGCGTCAATCAATGTCAAAGATAAGTTATTTAGGGACAAAGCCAGCTACGATGCCGCACTAACCACCTTGCGGCAGCAAGTCGCTAACGCCAGCAATGAGCAGGCTAAGCAACAGACGCAAACGGATATTGCATTAATCACCGCGTTAAATAAATTCTAATCAACCATTGAAAAGGCCACCGAAAGGTGGCCTCTATAGAGTGCCGTTTATTGATTACTGCGGCAAGATTGCCTTAACCGCATGACCAATTTCAGCCAAACTACGTACCGTTTTCACGCCTGCCGCTTCCAGTGCCGCGAATTTGTCATCCGCCGTACCTTTACCACCAGCAATAATGGCACCTGCGTGACCCATACGTTTACCTTTTGGCGCAGTAACGCCAGCAATGTAACCGACAACAGGTTTAGTCACGTGCTCTTTGATATAAGCTGCCGCTTCTTCTTCTGCATTACCGCCAATTTCACCTATCATCACGATGACTTCAGTTTGTGGGTCTTCCTGGAACAACTTCAGAATGTCAATAAAGTTGGAACCTGGGATTGGGTCGCCACCAATACCAACACATGTCGATTGGCCAAAACCAATGTCAGTGGTCTGTTTTACCGCTTCATAGGTCAGCGTACCTGAGCGAGAAACGATACCAACTTTACCTGGCAAGTGAATATGGCCCGGCATGATGCCAATTTTACATTCGCCCGGAGTGATAACACCTGGGCAGTTCGGGCCGATCATGCGCGCATCAGACTGTTCTAATCTGACTTTTACCACCAGCATATCCAGCGTTGGGATGCCTTCAGTAATACAGATAATCAGTTTGATACCGGCGTCGATGGCTTCCAGAATCGAATCTTTGCAAAATGGTGCTGGCACATAGATAACAGATGCGGTCGCACCAGTAGCTTCTACGGCTTCACGCACGGTATTGAAGACCGGCAGGCCCAGATGTTGAGTGCCGCCTTTACCTGGCGTGACACCGCCAACCATTTTTGTGCCGTAGGCGATAGCTTGTTCAGAGTGAAAAGTCCCTTGGCTACCGGTAAAACCCTGGCAAATAACTTTGGTATTTTTATTAATTAAAATTGACATTATTTAGCCCCCACTGCCGCTACAACTTGCTGAGCCGCATCTGTCAGGCTGGTCGCAGCAATGATATTCAAACCGCTGTCTGCCAGTTTTTTGGCACCCAGTTCGGCGTTATTCCCTTCCAGACGAACCACCACGGGCACGCTAACACCGACTTCTTCAACGGCACCAATAATGCCGTCAGCGATCAGGTCGCAACGCACAATGCCGCCGAAGATGTTAACGAAAACCGCTTTCACTTTGTCGTCAGACAAAATGATTTTGAAGGCTTCAGTCACACGCTCTTTGGTTGCACCACCGCCCACATCAAGGAAGTTAGCCGGTTCACCACCGTGCAGTTTCACGATGTCCATGGTACCCATTGCCAAACCAGCACCGTTGACCATGCAACCGATGTTGCCATCCAGCGCCACATAGTTCAGTTCCCACTGCGCAGCTTGTGCTTCACGGGCATCTTCTTGCGACTGGTCGCGCATTTCGCGCAGTTCTGGTTGACGGAACAGAGCATTACCGTCCGCGCCCAATTTGCCATCCAGGCAGACCAGATCACCCTGTTTGGTGATAACCAGCGGGTTTATCTCAACCATCGCCAGATCACGTTCCAGGAACAGTGTTGCCAGACCCATAAAGATCTTGGTGAACTGAGCCACTTGCTTACCCGTCAGCCCCAGCTTAAAGGCCAATTCGCGCCCCTGATAAGGCTGTGGGCCAGTCAACGGATCCAGTGCAATTTTATGGATCAGTTCTGGCGTCTCTTCGGCAACTTTCTCAATTTCAACGCCGCCTTCGGTAGATGCCATAAACACCACACGGCGGGAGCTGCGATCAATAACCGCGCCCAGATACAACTCTTTGTCGATATCAGTTGCTGCTTCAACCAGAATCTGGTGAACCGGCTGACCATGCGCATCTGTCTGGTAAGTCACCAGTTTTTTACCTAACCACTGTTCAGCGAAAGCACGAATATCTTCTTTGCTGTTAACCAGTTTCACGCCACCCGCTTTACCGCGACCGCCCGCATGAACCTGACATTTAACCACCCACGGGCCAGTACCAATCTTAGATGCGGCTTCTTCTGCTTCACGCGGTGTGCTACAGGCGTAGCCAGTTGGAGCTGGCATGCCATACCGAGCAAACAGTTGTTTTGCCTGATATTCGTGTAAATTCATGATGTTCTATCCATATAAGGTCTGAGATGGGCCGAAGCCTACTAGGTTGCCTGATTGCGCGGAGGCAGGTAATCAACACCTTGCAATCAGGCTAACCTTGTCATTTATCTTTTTTATACGTCGAGCAGCAAGCGAGCTGGATCTTCCAGCATCTCTTTCACCGTCACCAAATAGCCCACAGACTCGCGGCCATCGATTAAGCGGTGATCGTAGGAGAGTGCCAGATACATCATCGGCAGAATCACTACCTGACCATTTACCGCCATAGGCCTATCTTTGATGGCGTGCATACCAAGGATCGCGCTTTGTGGTGGGTTGATGATCGGAGTCGACATCAGGGAGCCAAATACACCGCCGTTGGTAATGGTGAAATTACCGCCAGTCAGTTCTTCAACTTTCAGTTTACCATCACGGCCTTTTACAGCCAGCTCTTTGATTTTCTTCTCAATATCCGCCATGCCCATGGTATCTACATCACGCAAGACCGGAGTCACCAGGCCGCGCGGGGTAGAAACAGCAATGCTGATATCGAAGTAGTTGTGGTAAACCACGTCTTCGCCATCAAGGGAGGCATTCACTTCAGGATAGCGTTTCAGTGCTTCAACAACCGCTTTGATATAGAAGGACATAAAGCCCAAGCGGACACCGTGACGTTTCTCGAAAGCTTCACCGTACTGCTTACGCAGATCCATGATTGGCTTCATGTTGATTTCGTTAAACGTGGTCAGCATCGCGGTGCTGTTTTTCGCTTCCAACAGACGCTCAGCAACACGTTTACGCAGACGAGTCATTGGCACACGTTTTTCACTGCGGCCCGCCAACGCGGCTGGCGCTGCGGCTTCAACTTTAGCGGCAACCGCTGCTGGCGCTGCTTTACGGTTTGCCAAATGGCTATCAACGTCTTCACGGGTGATTCGACCGCCAACACCGCTGCCTTTAATGGCAGTAGCATCAAGGTCATGCTCAGCAATCAGGCGACGAATGGCCGGGCTGAGGCTATCGTTGCTCTCTTCTTCCAGGCTGGCAGTCTGGCGCTGGGCCGGGGTGGACTCAGTGCTTTGGCTCTTCTCTTCTGTCGGCTTGCCTGAGCTATCACTTGGACGGATACGGCCCAGAACCTGACGTGAGGTGACGGTTGCACCCTCATCTTCTAAAATGGCGTCCAAAATACCGTCCTGACTGGCCGGAACTTCCAGGATCACTTTGTCTGTTTCAATCTCAACCAACACTTCATCACGCTTAACGCTGTCACCCGGTTTTTTGTGCCAGGTTGCAACTGAGCCATCGGCGACAGACTCAGGGAGGTCAGGAACATTAATATCTACGCTACTCATTCTCTATCCTTTATGTGTTAACCGATTCGCTATTCAACGGTCAGCGCGTCATTAACCAGAGCTTGTTGTTGTTTCTGGTGTACGGAAATGTATCCAACTGCCGGTGAAGCGGACGCCGGGCGACCTGCATAGCGCAAGGAAGCACCAAATGGGATCACTTCGCGGAAGTTGTGTTGGCTGCAATACCATGCACCCTGATTAAGCGGCTCTTCCTGACACCAGACGAAATCATGCACGTGAGCAAATTGCTCCAATACCACCTGAACGGCATGGTGCGGGAACGGATAAAGCTGCTCGATACGCACAATAGCGACATCGGTTTGCTCATTCTTGCGGCGTTGTTCCAACAGATCATAATAGACCTTGCCAGAACACATCACGACACGCTTAACGCCTTTCGGGTCCATTTCGTCAACTTCGCCGATAGCAGGCAAGAAGCTACCATTCGCCAACTCATCCAGAGATGATATCGCTAACGGATGACGCAACAGTGACTTCGGCGACATCACCACCAGCGGACGGCGCATACCACGCAGCGCCTGACGGCGAATCATGTGGTAAACCTGTGCCGGCGTTGATGGGATACACACTTGCATATTTTGTTCAGCACAAAGTTGCAGGTAGCGTTCCAACCGCGCAGATGAGTGCTCTGGGCCTTGGCCTTCGTAGCCATGTGGCAGCAGCATCACCAGACCACACATCCGGCCCCATTTCTGCTCACCGGAGCTGATGAACTGGTCGATAACCACCTGAGCACCGTTGGCAAAGTCACCGAACTGCGCTTCCCAGATAGTCAGGGTGCGAGGTTCTGCGGTGGCGTAGCCATATTCGAATGCCAAGACCGCTTCTTCCGACAGCACTGAGTCCCAAACCTGGAAATCGCCCTGCCCGCTGTGCACATTCGACAGTGGTACATAAACTGAGCCATTTTTCTGGTTATGGATCACAGCATGACGATGGAAGAAGGTTCCGCGCCCCGCATCTTCACCCGACAGGCGGATTGGAATACCTTCATCAACCAGTGTGGCGTAGGCCAGTGTTTCAGCCCCACCCCAGTCGAATGGCTTCTCACCGCTGGCCATCAAGGCGCGATCACCATAAATCTTGGCAACACGGGATTGCATTTCAATGGCTTCCGGCGCATGGCTGATACGACGCGCCAAATCTTGCAGGCGTTTCATTTCAACTTTGCTTGGGTACTCTTCATCCCATTCATGGTTCAGATACGGCGACCAGGTGAAGGATTGCAGATTCATCGGACGCCACTCTTCCACCACACACTCGCCACCATCCAATGCATCACGGTACAAATTGACCATTTCCGTGGCATCTTCCAGGGTCGCGATATTTTGCTCAGTCAGCTTATCAGCATAGATTTTGCGCGGTGTCGGATGTTTTTTGATCTTCTGATACATCACTGGCTGCGTGGCACTTGGCTCATCGGCTTCGTTATGCCCATGGCGACGGTAGCAAACCAGATCGATCATCACGTCACGTTTAAAGGTGTTACGGAAATCCAACGCCAGACGCGTCACAAACGCCACAGCCTCAGGATCATCCGCATTCACGTGGAAAATCGGTGCCTGTACCATTTTAGCGATGTCGGTACAGTACTGAGTAGAACGTGCATCCAGCGGGTTCGAGGTGGTAAACCCAATCTGGTTGTTGATAACAATGCGCACAGTCCCGCCGACTTCATAGCCGCGAGCTTGTGACATGTTCAAGGTCTCTTGCACCACACCCTGACCGGCAATCGCCGCATCACCATGAATGGTGATTGGCAATACCATGTTGCTGCGGGCTTCATCCAGACGGTCACGGCGTGCGCGCACAGAACCGATAACCACCGGGCTGACAATCTCCAGATGGGATGGGTTGAAGGCCAGCGCCAGGTGAACCAGACCGCCTTCGGTTTCCACATCAGACGAGAAGCCCTGATGGTATTTGACGTCCCCCGTCCCCAGATGCTCTTTATGCTTACCGGCGAACTCATCAAACAGATCTTCCGGTTTCTTACCCAGCACGTTAATCAATACGTTCAGGCGGCCACGGTGAGCCATCCCCAGAACCACTTCACGTGTGCCATTTTTACCGGCATGGCGAATCATCTCTTTGAGCATGGTGACCAGCGAATCGCCGCCCTCCAGCGAGAAGCGCTTAGCACCGGGGAATTTGGCTCCGAGATAACGTTCCAGACCTTCAGCGGCAGTCAGTTCGCTCAGGAAACGGCGCTTCTCTTCTTCGCTGAATGTCGGTTTCCCGACCACCGACTCAATACGCTGTTGCAGCCAGCGTTTCTCTTCGGTGTTGGTTATGTGCATATATTCAGCGCCGATAGGGCCGCAGTAAGTCTGCTTCAGGGCTGCATACAGGTCAGACAGCTTCATGGTCTCTTTGCCGATAGCAAAAGAGCCCACATTGAAGGTGTTCTGGAAATCGGCATCAGTCAGGTTGTGGTAGGAAGGCTCGAGGTCTGGAACAGACTCCTGCTTCCACAAACCAAGTGGGTCAAGGTTGGCATGTTGATGGCCGCGAAAGCGGAAGGCGTTGATTAGCTGCAACACCTTGACTTGCTTGGCATCATTTTCAGGATCGCTGATGGATGAGTTATAACGCGAGGGGTCCTTCGCCAGGCGACGGAAATACTCACGCGTTTGAGAGTGGAACTGATCAGGTTTTACACCCGTCGTTGGTAGTTGTTGAAAAATTGAACGCCAACTATCATCAACGGAACCAGGATCAGTTAAAAAGTCTTCATAGAGCTGCTCTATGTAGGACTGGTTCGCGCCCGCCAGATAGGAGGAATCCAGCCAGGCCTTCATTGCGCCGTTCTGCATCATGATCCCTTAAGCTTTGAAGCTTCAGTTTTCGCCGTGGTTAACATATACACCGTAATATCAACGGTTTGCCGTAAAAACGGTTCACTCGACATGCTCAATGCACGTTCTGTTATGGACCTTAACGGTCCCGTTCAAGGAACCTCTAAAAACGGACAGCGCGTCGGCTTTTAGAGATTCCCTACCTTGAAGCTACCTGGGGAAACCATTCCCCAGGTTAATAAACTCACATCACGCACTATGTTGCAACAATCATTCGCTACGCTGTAACAGTCATTCGCTATGCTGTAACAGTCATTAGCAACACTTTGACTATCATGCGCTACGCTGTAACAGCATAGATTTAATGTGACCAATCGCTTGGGTCGGGTTAAGGCCCTTAGGACAAACACTGACACAATTCATGATGCTATGGCAGCGGAAAACACTAAAAGCGTCGTCCAGATCATCCAAACGTGCTGTTGTTTCAGTATCACGGCTATCTATCAGGAAGCGATAGGCAGCCAATAACCCAGCCGGGCCGATAAACTTATCCGGATTCCACCAGAACGACGGACAAGAGGTTGAGCAGCAAGCACACATGATGCACTCGTACAGACCATCCAGCTTCTCGCGCTGTTCCGGCGACTGTAAATGCTCACGTGCTGGCGGATTTTTGCCGTCATTTAATAGGTAAGGTTTGATTTTCTCGTACTGAGTATAAAACTGCCCCATATCGACCACTAAATCCCGCACCACCGGTAACCCCGGCAATGGGCGAATCACAATCTTCTTATTGCCCTTCTGCAAAGCTGAAATTGGCGTGATACAGGCCAGGCCATTTTTGCCATTCATATTCAGGCCATCGGAACCGCAAACGCCTTCACGGCATGAGCGGCGGAACGATAGCGTTGGGTCCTTTTCTTTCAGCTGGATTAGCGCATCCAGCAACATCATGTCCCGGCCCTCTTCCGCTTCCAGCGTATACTCTTGCATGTGCGGCGCGTCATCGACGTCCGGGTTGTAGCGATAAATTGAAAACTCAAGCTTCATGATCTAATCCTCCGCAACGGGTTAGGGTTTAACCCTATCAGCACAACACATGTCTTAATAAGAACGCACTTTCGGCGGGAAGGCCGCGCGTAACTTAGGTTGCATGTTTACCTCACGGCGGGTCATGCTTTCGGTGTCTGGCAAATAGAGCGAATGACACAGCCAGTTCGCATCATCACGTTCCGGGAAGTCGAAGCGGCTATGCGCGCCACGGCTTTCGGTACGGAAGTTTGCTGAGACGGCGGTGGAAAACGCAGTTTCCATCAAGTTGTCCAGTTCCAGACACTCAATACGCTGGGTATTGAATTCGCTAGAAGTGTCATCCAGACGGGCATTTTGCAGACGTTCGCGGATAGTTTTTAGTTCTTCCAAGCCGTTTGCCATAGCATCCCCTTCACGGAAGACCG
Source organism: Yersinia sp. Marseille-Q3913 (assembly GCF_963892745.1). NCBI lineage: Bacteria > Pseudomonadati > Pseudomonadota > Gammaproteobacteria > Enterobacterales > Yersiniaceae > Yersinia > Yersinia sp. Marseille-Q3913. The sequence continues at coordinate 19,294 of NZ_CAWQAF010000014.1, forward strand.
AGAAGTTATTCTGCATACAGGCTTGCAATGCTTTGCGGATCTCAACCGGATCTTCACCTGAACGGGTGTTATTCCAGCGATTCATGCGGTCCAGCGAAGCTTCAATATCCGAATCGCTGGCATCACGGCTAGCACCCTGCTCCATCAATGACTCTTGCAGATGCATACCGGCTGCGCGACCAAATACCACCAGGTCCAGTAGTGAGTTGCCACCCAGACGGTTTGCGCCGTGGACAGAAACACAGGCAATTTCACCGACAGCAAACAGACCAGGGATGACAACGTCTTCGCCCTTTTCATTGACGGTGATAGCCTGACCGGTCACTTTGGTTGGGATCCCCCCCATCATATAATGGCACGTTGGGATCACTGGGATAGGTTCTTTGATTGGGTCCACGTGAGCAAAGGTACGTGATAACTCAAGAATACCCGGCAGGCGGGACTCCAACACATCTTTACCCAAATGATCCAGTTTCAGTTTGGCATGTGGCCCCCACGGACCATCACAGCCACGGCCTTCACGGATTTCGATCATAATGGAACGTGCCACTACGTCACGACCCGCCAAATCTTTGGCGTTCGGGGCATAACGTTCCATGAAGCGCTCACCGTGTTTGTTTAGCAGATACCCGCCTTCACCACGGCAACCTTCCGTCACCAATACCCCCGCTCCGGCGATACCCGTCGGATGGAACTGCCACATTTCCATGTCCTGCACCGGGACTCCGGCACGCAGAGCCATGCCGACACCGTCACCGGTATTAATGTGCGCATTGGTGGTGGATTGATAAATACGCCCGGCACCGCCGGTCGCCAATATCGTCGCCCGTGCTTTGAAATAGACCACTTCACCGGTTTCGATACAGATGGCAGTACAGCCAACAAAAGCACCGTCCTGATTCTTCACCAAATCCAGCGCATACCACTCGGAGAAAATTGTGGTGTGATTTTTCAGGTTTTGCTGATAAAGGGTATGTAGCAGGGCATGTCCAGTACGGTCAGCGGCTGCCGCTGTACGCGCAGCTTGCCCACCGCCGAAGTTCAGCGACTGCCCACCGAATGGCCGCTGATAAATGCTGCCATCATCCAAACGGGAGAAAGGTAACCCCATATGTTCCAGTTCCAGAACCGCTTCTGGGCCGGTTTTGCACATATATTCGATGGCATCTTGGTCACCGATATAATCGGAGCCTTTTACCGTGTCATACATATGCCATTCCCAGTTATCTTCGTGGGTATTACCCAGCGCGACGGTAATACCGCCCTGCGCCGACACCGTATGGGAACGGGTTGGGAAAACTTTTGATATCAGGGCGCAAGATAGCCCCATTTGTGAAATTTGCAGCGCGGCGCGCATACCTGCACCACCCGCACCGACAACAACAGCATCAAACTCTCTGACCGGCAGTTTCATTTAAGCACCCCACACCACAATTGTTCCATACAAGAGATAAACCAGCAGCGTAATCACGACAACAAGCTGTAACACCAGTCGTATCGCCAGCGGCTTTATATAGTCCGTTAATACCTGCCACAGACCAATCCAGGCGTGAACCAGAATCGACAGTAAAGTCAGCAGGGTAAATACTTTTGTGATGTGCGAAGCGAAGAAGCCGCGCCAGATTTCATAGGTGATATCTGGGACGATAACCACGAAGCCCAGAATATAAAGAATATACAGAGTGATGACGATTGCAGAAGCACGCAGTAACAGCCAGTCGTGTACTCCATTACGCCCTAACGCAGAAGCATTGCTTACCATACAAGGACTCCAGCTAAAACTGACAGCACCAGGGTTAACACCATTGTGACTTGGGCGGAGCGGGTCCCCGCAGCCAAGCTCTCTTCGATATAGCCGAAATCCATTAGCAAGTGACGAATGCCACCGCAAACGTGATAGGCCAGCGCAGTGAGTATTCCCCAGAAGATGAATTTAACAATAAAGCTATTCATGATCGCCGCAGCCTGCATGAATCCATCTTGCGAGGAAACAGACAAACCTAACAGCCAAAGGAGGATACCAACGGCAACGAAAGTCATTACGCCAGAGACGCGGTGTAAAATGGACGCTATCGCAGTAACAGGAAATCGGATCGTTTGCAGATCCAAATTGACAGGTCTTTGTTTTTTCACGTTTTTGCCCACACAGCTCTTATTAATTTCCATCCTCCGGGCCTGGGTGGGGATCAGACAGCGTTAAGGGCTTAAACCCTTCACATCACACATTTAGACATAACATCCTGAATGCTTAAATGGCGTGCTCTTTATAACGCTGGGTGCTCCTACTTCAGGGTAATCCGGAGACCTGGCGGCAGTATAGGGGGTTCACATTCTTATTACAATTCCCACACAATCTGATTGGGAACATTTCCCCTGAACAGTGATTACGATCACGATTTACATAATTTACATAAAATTAATTATCTGATTTGACAAAGAATAAACATTTAAATTACAACTAAAGTAGAAATATGCCATATCATTCACCAAAGGTCTGCGTATACACTTCCCCATAAGCGCGAGTTATGTAACAGTGTAATGAGTGAATATCCCCATAGAAATCGTAGGCAATGAATTATAAAAGATAAGAACCTGACAAATCGTTAACAACTTTGAAACATCACCTGTCGATCCAGCGTGTCGGATCACGGGCTGCATTGGCAAGATACTCTGTACCCTAAATCACGTTCTAGACCTAAAGAACTTGACGTAGCAGCGAGACAGCAAACAAGCGAACCCTGAAGCACTTACATTGATAAGTTATTCGAGTGAGAGAGCTACCTGCGCAGCAACACCGAGTCAGTAGGTTAAGCGATGAATAAAACAGAGCAGTGCTGCCTTACAGGCGTGTAAGCTATTTTAGTTGTTAGAGGTTTTAAAATAAGCGCTAAGGAGACTGTAAATGGCTAACAAAAAGGCGACGCTGAATCTGGAAGGCGAAGCTGCGATCGAACTGGGCGTGCTATCCCCAACCCTCGGCACTGACGTTATTGACGTCCGCACCTTGGGTTCTAAAGGTTATTTCACCTTTGACCCCGGTTTTACCTCTACCGCATCCTGCGAATCAAAAATCACTTACATTGATGGTGATGAAGGTATTCTGCTGCACCGTGGCTTCCCGATTGCCCAACTGGCAAAAGATTCGACCTATTTGGAAGTTTGCTACATTCTGCTGTATGGCGAGACGCCAACTGCAGAAGAGTATGAAACGTTCAAAACCACGGTGACCCGCCATACCATGATCCATGAGCAGATTACCCGTCTGTTCCACGGTTTCCGCCGCGACTCACACCCAATGGCCGTATTGTGTGGGGTCACCGGCGCACTGGCAGCCTTCTACCATGATGCGCTGGATGTGAATAACGAACGCCACCGTGAGATCACCGCTTTCCGTCTGCTGTCCAAAATGCCGACCGTTGCCGCGATGTGCTACAAATACTCCCTTGGCCAGCCATTTGTTTATCCGCGCAATGACCTCTCTTACGCGGGCAACTTCCTGCACATGATGTTCTCCACGCCATGTGAGAAATACGAAGTTAACCCAGTGCTTGAGCGCGCTATGGATCGCATTTTCATCCTGCATGCCGACCATGAACAAAACGCCTCTACCTCTACTGTCCGCACCGCCGGTTCTTCTGGCGCGAACCCGTTTGCCTGTATCGCCGCAGGTATCGCCTCCCTGTGGGGGCCAGCTCACGGTGGCGCGAACGAGGCCTGCCTGAAGATGCTGGAAGAGATTAAAACCGTAGAGCACATTCCTGAATTTATCCGCCGTGCGAAAGATAAAAATGACTCTTTCCGCCTGATGGGCTTCGGTCACCGGGTGTATAAAAACCACGACCCTCGCGCCACCGTGATGCGTGAAACCTGTCATGAAGTGCTGAAAGAGCTGAATCTGAACGACAACCTGCTGGAAGTCGCGATGGAGCTGGAACGTATCGCGCTGAACGACCCGTACTTCATTGAGAAGAAACTCTATCCAAACGTGGACTTCTATTCAGGTATCATCCTGAAAGCCATGGGAATTCCATCTTCAATGTTTACGGTGATGTTCGCCATCGCCCGGACCATCGGCTGGATTGCTCACTGGAATGAAATGCACGATGACGGCATCAAAATCGCCCGTCCACGTCAGCTTTATACCGGTTATGCAGAGCGTGATTTTAAAAGCCAGCTGAATAAATAAGCTGACATCTAGTTCTGTTCAGTCAAAACCCCGATGACGCGATCTGGAACGGAGAGGACGGGTAGAAGAGTCAAGCGTCCGCGCCAGGGATGGCGCGGCTCGAGCCTCCATGGATGGATTGACGGCGTCTTTACGATCTAGCTGTTCTCTCCGCAACCGGCACTTTGTCAATAACCTCACGCCACCCTTAGGTGGCGTTTTTTTTATCCCCAGAGAGTGGGGGTTATAAGCAACATCAATGAATCGCGCCACCAGAGATATGCAAATCATGCTCAATTTGCAACGCGATCGAAATGGCTAACTCCAACGCGATCAACACCGAGTGAGTCGACATACTCGGCGCACCAGGGTGATTGACCGCCTGCTCAGGCAGATAAGGGATATGGATAAATCCACCCTTTACCTCACTATTAAGCTGATTTAACCGATGCAATAGGCCATACATGACATGGTTGCAGACATAGGTTCCTGCCGTCTGGGAAACCGAGGCCGGAATACCCGCCTCACGCATCCCCTGCACCATCGCCTTAATCGGTAAACGGGTAAAGTAAGCTGCGGGGCCATTTTCAACGATGGGTTGATCTACCGGCTGATGGCCCAAATTATCGGGAATTCGCGCATCATCGACGTTAATCGCCACCCGTTCGATGGTGATATCCGCACGCCCTCCCGCCTGCCCAACGGCTAACACCAAAATCGGCTGAATATCATCCATCGCAGCATTCAGCGCAGTAAGTGCCTCGCCGAAGGCACAAGGTAACTGACGGGCCACCACTCTGACCCCGCCTAGCATTAAATCATTCAGTTGATTAACCACTTCCCACGACGGATTGATACGCTCCCCGCCAAAGGGTTCAAACCCGGTAATGAGTACGCTTTTCATCGCCTCTCCTAGAGGAACATCAGAAAATAGAGTAAAAATACGTTAACTATCAAAAGAGTAATACCGGTTGGAATTTGTGCTTTGATTACCGCATTTTTGTCCGGCAGCTCCAATAATGCAGCCGGGACAATGTTAAAGTTGGCAGCCATTGGTGTCATCAATGTACCGCAGTAACCGGAGAACATCCCGATAGCCGCCATCACCGCCGGATTACCGCCGTGTTGCAACACCAAAATGGGAATACCGATGCCGGCAGTCACGATTGGGAAGGCAGCAAAGGCATTGCCCATTATCATAGTTAATACTGCCATGCCAATAGCATAGACCGCCACGGCGACAAAGCGGTGATCCACCGCCAGATACTCTTGAGTCAAATGTGCAATGGCCACCCCGACACCGGCAGTGGTAAACAGCAGGCCCAGTGTTGCCAAAATTTGCGGCAAGATAAATGCCCAACCGATTGAGTCCAGCAGCCGCCGCGCTTCTTGCACCGGCTGTGCTGCCGTTTCATGGGTCATCACCACCGCAATAATCAAGCCAACGACACAACCAACAGTCATCGAAAACAGGGTGACCAAGGTGGCGTGATTACCCGTGCCAAACAGCCATTGATCCAGTGCCGGAATATTATTAAACAGTAACACGCCAATCACCGTCACCACCGGAATAGCCAGGGCGGGAATAAACAGCCGATTACCCAACCGCTTAGCGCTCACTTCGCGCTCTTGCGCTGTGCGCTGATGATAACTGCCCAGTTTTACACCGCCGAAACCTGCAATCAGCGCCATTATCACCACCACCACACCGACGGTAATATTCAGGATACGCTTCTCATCCGGCCCCTCGCCTGCCAGCGTATTGGCCAGTCGATAGGTCCAATCACCCACCAGAAAAATCAGCCCGTACAGCCCCCAGAACAGACCCGTCGTGATGCGGCGCGGGTTGGCTTTATCACGAAACGACATCACCGAGACAATCAGTAATACCGCGCCGGCCAGCCAGTACAAATATTGTTGTTGGAAAATCATTTGGTGTCTCCCTTGGTTGCCAGGGCAGACTGATTCAGCGCGGTTAATTCTGCCGCGAGTTGTTTATCTAAACGTTGCAGACGGAAAGCATGGATCAAGAAAGCACAAATCGCGGTCGGAATTCCCCACAACGCGATGTGTAGTGGCTCGGTTTGAATGCCCCCCGACTCCAACATAAAGTTGTGCATGAAGATAATGGCACCGAAGGCGACAAAAATATCTTCACCGAAGAACAGGCCGACATTATCCGTGGCGGCCGACATGGCGCGCAAACGATAGCGCACTTTTTCCGGCAGCTCACCATAACGGGTTTCCGCAGCCCCTTCCGCCATCGGTGCCAGCAATGGACGCACCATTTGTGGATGACCGCCAAGGCTGGTGAGACCCATTGCTGCCGTGGCTTCGCGCACAAACAGGTAGACAATCAGTAAACGGCCAGAGGTGGCACTCTTAATTTGCGCAATCCACGCCTGCGCACGCTCTTTCAAGCCGTGGCGCTCAAGCAAGCCGATAACGGCCAGTGGCAATAGCAGGATTAGTGGTAGGTTACGGGTGTTGAGAAAGCCCTCCCCCAACTTTTCCAAAATAGTAGCGAGGGGCATCAATGCCGCCACACCGGTGATGATCCCGGCGGTAATCACCACTAACACCGCGTTGATACGCAGTAAAAAGCCAATGACGATCGCCGCGATACCAATCAGCGGCCAAAGATTTACTGTTTGTTCCAAGGTGACTCTCCTGTCTTAAAATGCATTTAATGGGTGAATCTATTCCGCCAGGGCCAAGCGGTTATGATTGTGATTGCCCAACAATTACCCAGTCACGGCCTCACTACTGCGCGGTGACCGCGATATTTTCCTGCTGAAAACTGTTACGTAAGCGGCGGGCAAATGCCAAGGCATGAGCGCCATCGCCGTGCACGCAAACCGTATCTGCCTGCACCGCGACCCAACTGCCATCACCGGCCTGAACCTGATGACGCTGCACCATGGCTAAGGTTTGTGACAGTGCCAAATCGTCACTTTCAATGAGGGCATCGGGTTGGCTGCGCGGCACTAAGGTGCCATCGGGTTGATAGCGGCGATCGGCGAACACCTCCTGTCGCGTGATGAGGCCGGCCCGCTGGCCGGCGCTAATCAACTCACTACCCGCTAGCCCGACGAGGCGTAAGGAGGAGTCGACCGCTTTAACTGCCTGAGCAATAGCATCTGCCAGCGCAGGATCGACTGCGGCCTGGTTGTACAACATGCCGTGGGGTTTCACATGCTGCATCACCCCCCCTTCCGCCTTGACGATAGCCGCCAGCGCACCCAACTGATAAATCACTTGGGCATAGACGGTTTCAGGCGGGAGTTGCATCGCGGTGCGGCCAAAATTCTCGCGATCAGGGAAGCCAGGATGTGCGCCGATAGCTACGCCATATTCGATGGCCCAGCGCACTGATTGGCGCATGGTCTGCGCATCACCAGCATGAAAACCACAGGCGATATTGGCCGAACTGACCAACTGCAACAGCGCCTGATCATTGGCGCAGCCTTCACCTAAATCGGCATTTAAATCAATCTTCATTTGGCCTCCACGGCATCGAAACCTTTCTGCAAGCCCCACTCAATTTGTTGCAGGAAATGCTGCTGTTCTGATTTTGCCCGCAGCGCCTCTTCGACGGTACATGGCAGAAAATGCACCGGCTCACCGAGCCTAATTTGCGCTAAATGGTAGAGATCAGCCTCGATCACGCAGGCAATACGCGGGTAACCCCCAGTGGTCTGTGCATCCACCATCAGCACAATCGGCTGCCCGTTATGGGGCACCTGCACCACACCGGGCAATAAGCCGTGGGACAACATTTCGCGGGAGGTCGTGCGGGTGAGTTCTCGGCCCGTCAGACGATAGCCCATCCGGTTGCTTTGCGGGCTAAGCTGCCAGGCCTCACGCCAGAAAGCGCCCTGCGCAATATCGTCGAATTGATGATATTCCGGCCCCGGCACCGCACGAACTCGGTTACCGAACAGCAGTTGTTTGATGCCCACAGATTCTCGGGGCAACCGTGTCGGCTTACCCAATGGCAGGGCATCGCCCTCTTTAATCAATCGCCCTTGATAACCGCCAAAACCCGCTTTCAAATCAGTGCTGCGCGATCCCAACATCTCCGGCACATCAATGCCGCCAGAGATAGCCAGATAGCTGCGCATCCCACGGTGTGGCACACTGAGTTTGAGCTGTTGCCCCGGCTTGACCGGATAACGCCAGCCAGTCCACAGCAGTTGGTCATCAAGCCGCGCATCACAACCGGCCCCTGTCACCGCTAGCCAACCCGCCTGAGTAAATTCAGCGGCAAATTGTCCTAGGGTGATCTCCAGCCCGGCAGCATCAGCCTCATTGCCCACCAACATATTGGCCATTTTCAGCGCCGGTAAATCGAGCGCCCCGCCCTGACTGATCCCTAATCGGCGGAAACCGCCACGGCCACTGTCTTGCACCGTGGTGTAAATACCGGAACGAATAATCTTCAGCATACACCCCCCTTTAGCGGCAGAAAGCGCACATTATCCCCTGGGCGTAGCAAGGTTGGCGGCATCTCCAGTGGGTTAAATAGTGCCAGCGAGGTGCGGCCGATAAGCTGCCAGCCGCCGGGGGTCGCCAGCGGATAGATGCCCGTTTGGCTGCCACCAATCCCGACAGAACCGGGGGCGACCACCAGCCGTGGCTCCGCGCGCCGTGGGGTAGCGAGCTGTTCCGGCATCCCACCTAAGTATGAGAAACCCGGCTGAAAACCGAGGAAGTAGACGATATAGCTCGCCCCGGCATGGCACTCGACCACCTGACTCTCAGTCATGCCGGTGTGGCGCGCCACTTCAGCCAGATCAGGGCCGGCCTCGCCGCCATAAACCACCGGAATAGTGATATCGCGGGACTCAGGGACTAATGACTCGCTCTCTTCCCACCAACGCTGGAGTTTTTCGATGGCGTCCAGCGCCCTATTTTGCGGATCCGCTAGCAATAAGGTGAGATTATTCATGCCGGGGATCGCCTCAAGGACATCCGGATGATGAATCAGTCGATCAGCCAAACCCCAAATTCGTTGCTGGCTTGCTAAGGTTACCGGCGGTTCCAGCTCCAGAACCACCGCACTTTCTCCCAGTAAATAGCATCGTGCTCGTTGCAATCACATTCCCCTGATTAATTTAGAATTTCTATTTTCATTTTCGTTGGATAACTAACAGTTATAAGTACATATTTATGCGTTAGCGCCTGGCCGCTGTCAATAGAGCCTAATTAACCGCTAGTGGCAAATAATCACTAAGCACAGCATAAAGAGTGAAATTAACCGCTGATAACGGCAGGTTTTCTAGTTTTTTGATGTGAATTGACAGCAGAAACTAATTTTTTCTTATTTAGAATCAGTATTAAGCGAGGAAATATTCTTAAAAATTGCAGGCTTAACCCTCAATAGCAATGAGATGACTGTTTTAAACACGCTGAAACCGGATAAAACCTTATTCTATGAGTGGTTAACTACGCGATTAAGTGAGATAAATGCATTAATAACAGCAATGCACCGATGAAAATCATCAGTGCATACTGCATAAGAGGGCAAAACTGGGGTCAGGCGGGGTTGGGGATATCAATAAAGATAACCTCAAGTTGATGCTCTGCGGCCAACCATTCACCCAGCGCTTTGATGCCATAGCGCTCAGTGGCATGATGCCCTGCCGCATAGAAATTCACCCCCATCTCTCGGGCAATATGAATGGTTTGTTCAGAAACTTCGCCCGTTATAAATGCGTCCACCCCAAATTCAGCGGCTTGCTGAATGTATCCCTGCCCGCCACCACTACACCAGGCAATGCGACGGATCTCTGCTGGTGCATGATCGCCACAATGCAACACCCCACGGTTCAAGATTTTTTCCAGACGTTCACGTAAAATCACCGCATTTAGCGGCTGATCAAACTCGCCATAGGGCAGCAAGGGGTCAATTTCACCCAGCACCCGAATGCCGAGCAACTGCGCCAGCTGTGCGTTATTACCCAACTCAGGGTGGGCATCCAGCGGTAAGTGGTAGCCATACAGGTTAATGTCGTGGGTAAGCAATGTTTTCAAACGGTTACGTTTCATTCCGCGCACCACCACCGGTTCGTTCTTCCAGAAGTAGCCGTGGTGCACTAAAATAGCATCCGCCTGTTGCCCCACTGCCGCATCCAGCAGCGCCTGACTGGCGGTAACACCGGTCACGATGCGCCGTACATCTTGACGCCCCTCAACCTGCAACCCATTGGGCGCATAATCCTGAAAAGCCGCCGTATTAAGTTTGTTATTGAGCCGCATTTCTAATTCAGTATTACGCATGATGTCACTCTCCTTAAAGATAAAAAATGGCTAGAACTGCTGGCGATCCCCTTGCGCCATCAAAATAAAATTCACCCCCATATCATTGCCTTGCTGCAACTCACTGGCGATGGATTGCCGTACATCCTGCCCCTGCTGGAGTGAGGGTTTTATATGGCTAATCACCACCGGCAGACCTTTTAAGGGCTGACCTTCGCCGCTCTGCTTTTCCAGATTTTTCAACTCCTTTAGCAACCATTTGGGGGTCATATGACCATACAGCTTGCCGTCGCTTACCGCATTCGGGTAGGAGACTTCAATCATCATCCCTTTCAGTTGCTGCTGTTTGACCTTTTCAGCCAGCTTGCGCCACACCGTATCCAGATTTTTTGACTTCTCTATCTCATCCGGGCCGGTATCGCCAAAATAGGCAAAAGCGGCATTATTACTGCTAATCAGCAGCATCGAAGAGGGCGACTTATCATGGCTCAGCGGGTACATCTCACCAGTTAAGCGCGTGAGTCCGAGGCTCACCGGCTGGGCTGGGCGCACCATTTGCATCCGGTAAGTGCCCAAACGGGTGCCACTGCCGCTGTCGGTAAAATTGGGCCAGACGCGCCAGTTAAAATAGTAGTTCCTCAGCACATCAATGGTATCAGCCGAGGCATAAATAGTTTTTTTGCTGTCCTCCGGTGAACCGATAATCAGGCCGGATACATGGTCAAGATGGGCGTGGCTGATGAAATAGCTATTAATGCGTTGGCGGAAGATATAGCCCTGCCGGGTCAATGGCGCGGCCATTTCATCGGTAATATCAGGGAAACTGCCTTTTTCCAGCGCTTTGGCAATGCCCGGTAACACTGAACCGGCATCCAGCGCCAAATAGAGTGGCTGGCTATCATCACGAATCAGATAGGAGGTCAGGTTGCCATCGGTGACGCCACCATCGACGCCAAGTGCTACCACCTCAAAGCCCGCCGCGGCCAGTGAGCTATACAGGCTAAAGGATAAAACCAGCCCCGTGTTAAGCGCCATTTTGGCCCTATTATGGCGGCATAACATGGCGTTAGCCGAAGAATTTAACAAAAACATGAAGGCTCCTTGTGATTAGGCTTCCTTGCTGCCATCCCGCTTAGCGGCGTCAAATGCCGCGAGTGTCGCCAATCTAGCCAGCTTATGGTCCACCAGCGGTGGTGGGTAATTCAGATGTTGCTGCTGCCGTTGCGCCCAGCGCCAGGGCTGATGAATATCACTGTCTGGCACCGCCGCCAGTTCCGGCAACCAACGGCGAATAAAGGTGCCCTCTTGATCAAAACGCTCTCCTTGCGTGGTGGGATTGAAAATACGAAAGTAAGGAGCCGCATCGGTGCCCGTCGACGCCGCCCACTGCCAGCCACCATTATTAGCTGCCAAATCGCCATCCAATAATTGAGACATAAAATAGCGCTCGCCGTGCCGCCAGTCGATCAGCAGATCTTTGACCAGAAAACTGGCGCTAATCATACGCAGGCGGTTATGCATCCAGCCGGTTTCATTCAGTTGCCGCATTGCGGCATCGACAATAGGATAACCCGTCTGCCCCTGCTGCCAGGCGATTAATTGCTGTTCTGAGTGATTCCATCTTACTGCATCAGTCCAGCCAATAAAGGGATGATGCTGACATAAACGGGGATAGGCCACTAATAAATGACGATAAAACTCACGCCAGATCAACTCATTAAGCCAGGTAAAAGCCCCACTGTCACTCTTCTCCAGCAGATCAGGGCACTCGGCCCGCAGGCGGTTAAAGCATTGACGGGGTGAAAGTATTCCCAGCGCTAAATAAGGAGATAAACAGCTAGTTCCGGCAATGGCGGGCCGATCACGCTGTTGCAGATAGTCCTGAACCTGCTCACGGCAGAAACTGCGCAGGCGCTGCAATGCCGCCTCCTCACCTGCCGGAAATAATGAGTTGTCGACCGAGTGCTGCGGATAATCAAATGGCTCGAGCGGCGATAATTCGACAGCGCCTGAGTTTTGCCGCGCTTTTGGTGCGGGTACACAACGGCAATCACTCATCATCAGCCGCTGAATAAAGGCGCGGCGAAACGGGGTAAATATTTTGTACATCTCATGGTTGCCGGTCTGGACACTCCCCGGCGGCAATAGCACGCTGTCATGGAAACTATGGCAAGCAATCGACTGACGATTTAGTTGCGCCGTGAATGCCTCATCCCGCCGCCGCTCGTTCAACTCATACTGTTGATTGTAAAACAGCGCATCAACTTGCTGCTGCTGACAAAAACTATCCAGCCAGACAATAGATTCCTGAAAATCATCACACTGATGATAGTGCAGCGGTATCCCGCGAGCGGCGAGTGCCGCCTGTAGCAGTTGCAGATTTTGCCGTAAAAATGCCGCCTGCCGTGGTGCCATATCATGTGCTGCCCACTGCTTCGGCGTGGCAATAAATACCGCCATCACCCTGGCGTGCTCATCCTGACAGGCCGCATATAGGGCTAGATTATCAGTGACGCGTAAATCATTACGCAACAAAACCAAATGGGTAGCCATGCCCTATCCTTGCGGTGAATAAAAGCTAAAGTAGTGCTGCCCGGAGAGATAATCATTCGGGAACTCAATCAGATAAGTCATTAGTTGGGCGACAGGTGCGCTCAGGGGCAATTCACCCAGCCGATATTGGTCGATAAGCTGCGCCAGCGCCTGCCGTTGGGGCGAATTGAGGTGAGGCCGGAAATAGCCCTGCACATGCATTAACACATTAGTGTGATTAGCGGTGGTGGGCTGATGAGAGAGTAAATGCAGTAATCGCTGGCGATACTCAGCGCTGAAATCAATAAGTGAAGACCATTTATCCATTGAGGCAATAAAAGGGCCAATTTCACGGTATTCAGGCTGCGAATGTGCCAACAACACCAACTTGTAGCGGCTATGAAATGCCATCAACTTGCCACGGCTAATCCCCGTGAGACAGAGTGCATCAAGTTCATCGCGCACATAACAATATTCACTACTGTGCATCGCCTGATTGCTTTGCGGCATCCTATTCTCCATCAACTTTTACGGCTTATTACGTTACAGCAACCATTAACATCATAACAGTTATCGTCAGAAAACCACGGCATAGGCTGAGCGCCTGGCGACACAAGCAATAAAAATGCCACTCAGCACTGACTGAATGGCATCGTTATTCTCGTTAGAAATACAGTAATACTATTTAATCACTATGCCACCTGTTGAGTTGTACTTCCCCACAGGTGAGCTATCTGCTGTTGCAATTGGGTATCCATGCCCTCAGTAAAGCTGGATTCGCCATTGGACACAGGGAAAGTATTCATACTCTGAATCAAGTCATCAATAACAGAGTCACTCAGAACCTGATAACCCTCACCATTTTTGCCTTTATCACCAATAACAAAAGCAGCACGCTTACCATTGAAGTAATCATTAAAGGTGACTGATCCCACTCGCTCAAAATCACCTTGTGCTGAATCGTTATTTACCGGGCGTCTGACTAAAATAGTCAGATCATAGCCACTACGCTGTAACCAAAGATCCTGCCAACTGACACTATTAAACAGAATATTATCTTCGTAGGTGATATCAGTCACTGTACAATCAATAACCGATGCACTGACAACGAATTTATCAACACCGTCACCGCCACTGAAACTATTCTGGTAGCCGCCGAGAACCAAAACATCATCTCCCACTCCGCCATCAAGCTGGCTGAATTTTGAAATAACATCAGCAATCAGACGATCATTCCCCTCATCCCCCTCAATAACACAGTGATAGCCCAGCAGTTTTATCGAGTCATTACCCGCTTTTCCCGAGACAATATTTTCATTACCAAAAACCCGGCCAAAATCATCGCCTTCTCCTAACTCAGTAACATTATTATTGCCAATAGTGACAACGTAATCCTGATCCTGCCCACTGTCTGTCTCATTATAATTACCGGCAATCACCACATAATCTTGCCCGACACCGGTTTTAACAACCCCTGCTTCACCGAATACAAATGCTTTATCATTACCACGCCCTAAATCAGCATGATTTATCCGGCCAGCAATAACGGCCATGTCATTCCCTGCACCGCCAAACATGGTATTTTCACGGCCCATCAAAACACCAATATCATCACCCTGACCACCAGTGAACATATTGGAAATACCCATGCCATAGAAGGCATCATCACCATCACCGCCCCAGAGATTATTATTATCACCAAGATAGGCACCCAGGTCGTTACCATGCCCCCCCAGTGTGAAATTATAATTTCCCAAAGACCAATTGAGGTCGCCATCCCCACGTAGAAAACCACTACTTCGCAAAAAGTCGAAAGTTTTCTCTTCCATATTCAGTAGATCTTTGGCCATATTCTCTTTTAAATTATCAACCATATCCACCATCTCCGTTTGCTTATCCTTATTAAACAGCGTGGCAAACAGATTGGGTAAATTAAGAGAGTTAAAACCAAATGCACGATCTTTATTTTCAGTGGCTGCCGTAGATCCAGATGGAGGGATGGCCGCATTATCGGTGTTCGCAGTCGCAGCCTCCACCGGGGGCTTATCTTGTAAACCATGAGATTGGGCGAAAGAAGTCATCGCATTCTCACCCATATTCAAATTCGCTTTTAAGCCATCAAGTAATTTCTGCGGATTACTCAGTACCTTAAGTTTTTCACCACCAAATTCTGCAACAACATCAAGCATCTCTTTTAATATAGCTTCAGCATCAACAGGCTCGCCAGTACGAGAGATAATTTCTCCTGAAGCATCGTAGTCAACACCAAAAATATCTCCTAATGTCATTTCACCATTGACTAATGATAACTTACCTAATAACTGATTTTTAATCTGTCGTGGCATATCATCAATACTATAAGTCATGGTCGTTTTAACTCTACCTGACAGGGTAAACTGTTGAGTACTGATGGCGAACAAAGAACCCAAATTAATATCCATAATAGATTGGATATTGTCACCAAAAGTAAAGTTCCAGTTACTGTTGGTGACAATGATATCGGCACCTTGCCCACCAATAGCCAGATTAAATACCATAGTGTCATTTAACTGCCGTAATTTATCTACCTTGGTTAATTTGACCTGATTGTTATTTACTGCAGCAGCAGGCTTTCCTAACCATTGGTTATACTTTTTATTCAGAGTCCCTTCAATATCACTCTTCAAGCCACGGCCACTGCGCACAAGCTGAGAATCTAATTCAGTCAGACTTTTATAATCCACACTGCTGGCACCATCCAGTGCGGATAGATCGTTTAAATACTGTTTCGCACCCGAGAGGGTCCATTGCTGATCCTGAACCTGCAACCAATCCCCGTCACTCCCCTCATTGGCGATACTCTCCAATGTCACACTGACCCGGGTAGCACCGTCAAATGGATTAACCAATGGCGGGGATACCACGGTTTTTTCCGTCATCAATATCAGATCATTACTGTATCCATGATTGAAACTAATATTACGGTTACCCATGAAGACCTGGACACCTTCAAAGGCTTGGTAACCGCCAATATTAACGCTATGCTTGCTCATTCCATCACCAATATGGATCATGATATTGTTATCACCAAATACCAGTGTTTTAAACCCACCATGACCCACTTTTATACCGAGATTTGAGGTTCCCCAGTTAATACAGGTAAATTCATCGTCACCGATCTGAATATTTATATTTCCGGAATAGCTAATTGCCTGATCTTTAACCGTAGATGGTGAATCTGTGGCAATTTTTGTTTTTCTTTCCGGTTGAGTATACTCTTCGACAATGCGGCCAATCGCACCAGTCGCCGGCAAATCAACATCACTTTTACCAATGCGATTAATATCAATTTCAGAGAGATGAACACTATTTTTCACTCGCTCGGAAACATTTTCAACTCCCCCGTCGTTATTCAACCGTAACACAATTTTGTCTTCACTGGCTTTATGTCTTGCATTGCCATCATCATCCAGTGTGATTTTACGCCCCTCCTCGTTAATGAGGATCCGTGAATTTCGGGCGGCGACATCAGCCCGAATACCTTGCTTATCTAATTCTAAGATAAACTGTTGTGCGAAACCGTGTTGCTTGGTTTTATCTATTAGTCTACAACCCACCAAACTAATATAGCCTGGCGTACTTTTGATGCGGTGATCATCATCAAGCTTATCTTGAAGAGATTTAACTCTTTCTGCTAACTCGGCTGCTGAGGCGTTAGCCATGGTCTGATTGCCCTGCCCATTATTATGGTCACGCCCATGACCCACCAGTTGCCAACGGATATTCCCTTGTAATGATGCAGGCTCACCGGAGATCACGCGATAATTGCCATCAGCATCAAGCTGCACCAGAACAGAGCCGGGATGTTTAGCGGCTAAATTAGCAGCTGCTTCAGCTGCAATGTGGTTATCTTCCAATTGGACAATGACTTGTGAATGATATCGGATTGAGCTTTCCGTCTGATCTTCCGTCGCCAGGATTCTGACCCATTTATCGACCTTGAGTGGATTATATTCATCATCACCTAATGTTTTTAAGTGTGGTAACTTGATAGTTAATACATCCTTAGCGAGATCTTCTGAGTTATTACTAACAAAACGAATGCTCTTTTCGTCAGTAATCATACGGAGGTCATTCTGATTTTCTAATTTTCTAATTTTATTGATGTATGGTCTTATCTTATCCGTAACACCAATAATATCCGTTCCTGGTATCTTTACTCTATGGGTGTGTTTTTTATTTTTATCAAAAACTTCCAATGTAATTGAATTTATTTCATTAGTCCCTTTATGAGTGGTAAAATCAACTACTTTCCCTCTTGTGTTTTTATCCAGATTAAACTGAATATTTTCTTCCTTCATTTTATTTAATAAGAATTCTTGTTCTCCTCGACGTGACTCTTCCCAAATTCCTGTCACTTTATCCATTTCATTATTGGATCTGAATTTAGAATAACCAATAATAAAAGTTTGGTCAGGATCTTCAGCAGGATTAAATTTATTAATCGATGTAAACTTATCTAATCCGATAAACTTATTTAGTGTATAAAACTGCTTGTGATATTTATTCATAAAATTACAAAATTTATCGTAACTATCAAAAGCCACTCCACCTTCATTAGGATCGAAAAAAGACCAATACCTTTTCCCATCTTTTTCTGTAACTGAAATTGCCATCACATGGTTAGAAGACATAAACAGTGAGAAAGTATTCTTCTCACTGTTTTTTAAACTCTTAATATACATTTCAAATCCGATATCGTTATCAGCCAATGAAAAACTTTTATCACCAATTGAGAAACCATTATTATTTAGTAGATCTCCATATTCAAAGTTATTTTTTTGTGTTTGATTTTTTATTTCATTAAGTAATTCAGAAAAAACACTCACCGAATTATACATCTTACCATCGAATTTATTATTTATCTTATCAAAAAAATGTTCATCAACAACCCCGTTACTTTTTTTAATACCATCCTTAACTGAAGATATTATTTCCTCAAGAGATAATTCTGTCCCTCTAGATTTTTGCATTATTCTTTTTACAATCAACTCATAATTATTAATATTTATTTGTCTATTAGATAATGATTGCAAATTAAAGACATCATTAACCTCACTTTCAAAAAAGCCTTTATTATATTCCATTAGTAATTCATTTTTAATTCTAATTATGTCATTATTTTTATTTTTATTTTTATTTTTTTGTAAATCAACCACCTCAACCAACCATTCCAAATATCTTTTCCCACCTCCAGGCCCATAATTACGTTCCGCCATTAGATATTTTGTTGATAAGGAAAAACAAACGCCTCCCTTAAGCCTTTTAATATATTCTTTATCACTATTAGTGTTTTTTTCCTCTACAATTTCCTGAAGTTTATTTTTTATCTTGTTCAGTAAATCACCAGATTGAGAAAAATGAAATGAGTAATTTTTATCTTCCTTACCACTTGTTTTGGAATCAAAAAATACCCTATTAGAAATCCTTGTCATCCAATTTTGCTTATGTTGAGTATGACTATTGGTATTAAAGTAATTGCTATCATTTTTGTCAGGTATTATCGGATGCACGCTGTTTACTTTTTCTATACCCACAGCAATATCATCTGATATCTTTTTAGTAGAACCGCTATCAGACCCAAGTATAGGAGTGCTCTCAGACAGCGGACCAACATCAGAAGAGGAGGAAGTAGCGAAAGCATCATTGGTATCGGTTTGGTAAGCGACTTGGTTCTTATTTAGACCACTACCTTTAGCATTCTGTCTATTTGCGGGGGTGTCTTTTTCACTTTGTTGAACACTTTTCGCATTTTGTGCGGCAGCAGCTGCCTTACTGCTCGCATCCTTAAGATCATTTTCACCACGTTGTTCAGCTGTAGTGGCATCTTTTCGTGCCTTCTTATTGGTATCTCTGGCGCACTCATGCAGTCCTTCAGCGTCTGATCTTCTTTTTGCCACATCCTGTTCAGCTACAGCCTTTGCCGCATCAGCTTTCACTTTACTTTGTTCGCCTTTTGTCAAGGCCGATTCAGACTTAGCAATAGCCTCATTCATCTTTTGTTTGTATTCACTAACGTGAGATTGAGACTTATCTAAATTTTCATTCGCACTTCTTTTTGATCCTTCGAGTGTCTCGTTTATATCCTGTAATAAATTACGAGCAAACTGTTCTCGGTATATCCCTCCCGTCACAGTATCTGTATTGTTAACATCCGCAATATTATTAATACCCTGAGTTATCTTTTGCTGCTCATCTGCTAGCTCGCCAGCCTGTAACTGCATTTGCTGTCGATAATCACTACCTGTAGCCACTAAAGCAGATTTATCGGTACTGTCTAACTGCGCCTGGATAAGAGATGCATCACTAGTATATTTATCTTTTTCCTGTTTAAGTTTTTCTCCATCCTTCTCTGCTCGCTCATTATCATTAATAACTTCTTTCTCTACTTCTGAATGATGGTCATGAGTACTTACTTGCTTATAATCTCCGCCCCCTAACGTACGCTCTGCTATACTTTTAATATCAGACAGATCTGGCATTTCAATATCAGTCGTCGACTCACTGGCCGCAGAAAAATCATGACCACCATCGCCAGCATGATACTTACCTTCTAAAGCTGTCTCATTTAATTTAAAACCATTTAAGTTTTCTATTTCGGCTAACTTAATTTCACCATGACCATTTCTGAACCCACTGGTATTCCCCTCACTACCATTGATTAAGTAGTTTATCGCCTGACTGCCTGCCCGTCCAAGTAGGTTCTGTTTTATACTGCCAAATAATGCCGATAATTTATTGCTTTGTGTGTTACTGGACGCCACAGCTAAACTATAATAGTCGCCACTCCCCACTTTTACAGAGACATTGTTTCGCCCATAAGTAGCAACAACAGACAACCCATCACCAATGTTAATATTGGCATTGGTTTTACCTTTCATCACTGCAATATTTACACCATCCCCGACCTTGGTATTGACATTATATTTACCCAAAGAAATATTAATAGAAATACCATTACCTACTTTAGTGTTGATATTTGTATCACCATAAACAGCGGCAACGTTTAACCCATCACCAATATCTGTCGTAATATTGGTTTTTCCTTTGGCCAGCGTGATTTCATTTCCATTACCGACTTTGGTAACGATGTTGCTATCAGCCCATAATGCGTGGTAGGCATCTCCATCACCTACTTTTGTCACAACATTATTATTGGCCTTAGCCAGAACGACATTTCTCCCATTACCTACTGAGGTGATAACATTATTTTTCCCCCAAGCAGCGGTATAATTATCGCTATCACCGATGACACTAACGATATTCCCCTCACCTTTCACTACTGTCACTTCCTGGCCATCACCTACCCTGGTAAGGATATTCGCATCCCCTTTAACAAAATTATATCTTTCTCCATGCCCAATCTGGGTAATAAAATTTACCTTCCCCCACACTGCATTAACACCGAGTCCATCGCCAATTTTAGTAATAACATTTGCTTTTCCTTTGGCAATACCAATGGTCATTCCATTGCCGACATGGGTCATGACATTACCCGTTTCGGATATTAATAAACCAATAGTGGTATCATCGCCAACCTTAGTGAGAAGGTTGCCTTTTCCATATAATGCAACGGCCGTTATTCCGGTACCTACATGAGTAATAACATTCCCTTCAGCCTTGGCCAATACGCCCATAAAACCATTGCCCACTTTGGTCATGATATTTACTTTGGATAAAGCCAAACCACCTGTGATGCCATCACCAATGTGTGTCATGACATTAGCCTTCCCAAGCATTATCGCCATAGCTGTACCATCACCCACCTTAGTCATTATATTTAACTGACCAATAAAAACAGCACCTCCGATAGATTCATTTTTATGAATATTTATTTGAGAAAAAATATTGGCATTGCCGATCATTGCTGCAACAGAAAGCCCCAAACCAACTTTGGTAAATACATTAGCTTTCCCGATCATTAATGCAAATGACTCACCATCACCAATATGGGTTAATATATTGGCTAAACTAACCATTGCCGCTAATGTCATTCCATCACCGACTTTAGTCATAATATTAGCCCCATTAGCCAACATTAATGCTATGGTTTGACCATGACCAACTTGGGTCAGAATATTTGCTTTCGCGATCATTAACGCCAGAATATCACCATCACCAATTTTGGTTGCAACATTCCCCAATGCAGCCATCAATACATAGCCATTACCATTACCGATATGGGTCATGATATTACCCACAGCAAGCATCGCCGCTATTGTAGTTCCATCCCCTACTTTAGTATATATATTACCGGCAGCGATCATCACTCCGATAGTTTGACCATCTCCCAGATGAGTAAAAATATTACCGAGGCCAAACAAAATACCTGTGGCATCCCCATTGCCTACTTTTGTCAGGATATTACCACCTCCAAGCATAATCGCATCTGTTTTCCCTCCACCAACGTGGGTTAACACATTCAGACCACCGGCCAAAATAGCCTGCATATCTCCGCGACCTTTTTTAGTCACAATATTAGCGCCAGCTACCGCAATAACAATTGACCTGGCATTATGCTCATTATCACTGATATGCGTAATAATATTACCCAAACCAAGAGCGACAATAGTCAGATCGCCATTGCCAATATTTGTTACAACATTACCACCACCACCGACGACAGAAAAAATTGAACCTTGCCCTTTTCTGGTCATAACATTTAGGCCACCAGCTGCAATCCAGAATGCCTCGCCATCGCCAATTTGAGTATGTGTATTAAATCCACCCAGCATTCGAACTATGCTATCCCCATCACCACTGTGGATAGAAATATTGCCTAATGCGGTCAATTGCACGTCATATTTCCCAGTGCCTATCCGCACCATGACATTAACAGCGCCTCCAGCAACCACGCGCATATCACCTTTTTCACTTTTATGTACGATGACATTCGCTAGCCCAGTGCCATCAAATATTAGGTTACCTTCCCCACCGCCCTTAACAATAATATTTGCTATCCCACCACCGTTAAAGACCGTTTTTCCTTTAATCGCTGTATGGGTAATTATATTACCTGCACCACCACCACTAAAAATAACATCACCAAACCCAACATTAGATTCTATAACATTCGCAACACCTCCTCCGTTAAAATTCACATTGTTATTTAGGTGGCCTGAATTATGGCCTGTAATGCTTGATACTTTCCCACTTTCTAGTCGGCTAATTTCTTCATCTGCATAAACCTCACCAGGATAACTATACTCTATACCGTTAATTGCAGGCACCGTGGCATTATTTGTAATCTTCACAAAATCATGTAATTTTACAGAATTAATAATTTCATCTAACTTCTTAAAATAGACTTCCTTTGCCCGTCTGACATTCACATAGTTCCTATCTTTATATTTATAATAATAAGACGTAATATGAAATCTTACAGCAGGCTCTTTTTTACCTTCCACTCCCGCTTCAGTAGTCACTTTCGAACCATCAACCAGTTTTATTTCATATAGATATTCATAGTCATAGTCATAAAAAAAATAAGTATTTGCTATTTTCGTTGACTTAGCTGCTTGTAATATCCTGCCACCATCTAGCCTAATTGCATTTAGCGTTACATTCTTAACAGGGATTGAAATAGGATTATCTTTCTCATAAACAGTTGTCACTCCATTAATAACATCTAACTTCCTGAAGTCAGTTTCATAATTTGTAACTATACCACGTGTTTTTACCTTGTAATTGATATCAACTAAATCAACTGATGGCTCGTCATCCAAAAAGACTCTACGATTCTTACCAGCTTTAGAGTCAAATTCAAGTCCATACGTTCTTGTCGTTACTTTGGCTTTTACATCCCCTGTACTTACATCAGTAAACAGCTTAACTTTAGATGTGGTCTTATATTTATTACCACCCTTTTCATAGTCACATTCATATAAGTAATAATCTTTTTTCTTTATTACGCTATTTTCTTTCGTTGTAATATCCACTGAATTATTTCTAAAACGAGCAGAGCCTAAAATTATATCTTTTTCTGTTAACCTATTGTTAGTACCATAGTTAGCTGATTCACGAGTGATCTTATTATATCCACCAATAACACTGGCATTAATACTCCCGGTAGCCCCACTGTGATTAATTATATTGGCTAAACCTGTGGCATTGACATTAACATCTCCACTTCTGTACTTATTTATATTCAACCCTCCGGTCAGGGTGCTTACTTGTAGATTACCTGTAGTATCTTCAATTTCCAGATATCCGGCACCGCCTTTTACTGTATCATTGCCACTTCCAGTTTCGATTTTTACACCAATAGCTCCGACGTTGATATTGTCATCCCCACCACGGGCATAGATAACCCCGCCCAATCCAATTGCATCAATATCATTATCGTCATTATCACCATTATAAACACCGGTAAAAAAAAACTCTGTACTACGGTTAGTAGCTTTACTCATAACGACATCCTTATTATATTAAATTTTAAACCATTGAACCTTTGGTTTATTTGAAGAGCACTGCTTATTAACTTCTCCTCTAATGGCACACACACGTTCTCCTTTTCTGGCAAGGAAAATATTCCTACGCAGATCATTAATCATCGTTCTTGCGTGACCAAAAGGCGCTATCATTTCTGGGAAAAAAATATTACTCCCAGAATTCCAATCTTCTTTATTAATATCACGTTCACCTGAAAGTATTTCGCTCATATTCTTTTCTGATAAAAATGCCCAATTGCAAAATGCCAGTGGGTTGCCATATTCATCCTCATAATATCGAAATTGATTTAGCCTAATTGACGGAGATATCTGCCAGTACAACTCCGTAACAAAATATAATTTATGCAACGGGGAGCGCTGTGTTAGCAGCATCACCCCCCCCATTATCTTTTGTAATTCGGCTGATTTTAGTGACGTAAAGCCATTATTCATCATAACGAAATCAACCATCTACTATGCCATTAGTTTATTTTTTCATTTATATTTCTTATCGTTACTTTTAGCTTTGTCATCTACCACCAGATTATCATTGGTCGGTAATAGATTTGCGTTAATCATATTGTCAATTTCCTGTTGCATTCTAGGGTCTTCCAGCATATTTTTCACCATTGCGACCATATACATAAATCCAGATGCAGGCATATGAATTACGTGTCTTAACTCAAGTTCACTATCGTTTTCAGCCACAATTCCCTTTGCCATTTCGTGCTGATTTTGACTAACAAAATAGAGTGAAAAAACACCTTTGTTATAGTTTACCAACGATGTTGTCTGTACGTAAGTTTCCATATTATCTCCATATTATATTAACAAATAACATTAGTATTAATTAGCCAAGATAGTGTACGTGAAAAACGAATCAATTTAATGATAATTAAATATATAATAATGATATTAATCAGTTTAAATAATTTAAATTAATTATGTATCTTGCGATAAAATTAATTTGTATTATGGGTTAGTTGCATTTAATGCTGAAAACATCGCACAAATGAAAAAGCCCGCGAACACATGATGTTCGCGGGCCTGACGTTGAATTGTCCTTTTGCTGTCGCAGTTAAGTTTTTAACTAAAACAGCAAATCTCTTTTAGTCATCAATAAAAATCTTGTGCCGCCATTTCAGACTGTGCCAACCAGACCGGTTTATCACTGGTTTTCGCCCAGACACGGTGCAGGTAGCTGTAAAAACGGGCGCGATCTTTGCGGAAAAGCATCACTGGCAGCGCCAGTAAGCCCACCAGAATCACGGCGCTACGGCGCAAGAGAACCTGATGTAATGGGTATGCGTTGTACATGGACATAACGATCCTCCTTTAAAAACGCCTTCGTGTTGTGGGTGACCCTGAGTGTTCGCTGGGCCAATTTACCGCGTGGCGCTGAAAGTTAAATAAGATAATTGGTAACTGAACAAAATTTTACCGCATTGATTGAAACTTTACCACTCATCCGACCACTCATAGTGCATAAAAATCGATAGAAATTGTCACTTCTGTAATTTTGTTACAATGACGTTAATTTAAAGCCGCTTACTCGTTGCGTAGTCGTTATGCTCTTTCTAACAATTAGCAAATTAAATGTATCCACCCAGCAAATACCCATTCAGCAAGTCAAATTAACTATCACCTTTTTCAAGATGAATAAATTACACCCGTTTCGTGTACTTTTTTTGACCGTTTTTATACTTTTTTTACACCCCACCCCATTTTTTTATCAAGAACTTTTCGCCCAACTTCCTAAGCTGCTGTTATCAAATAATCAGTGACCAAAACTGGATTATCAAAACATGCGCTGTGGAGGTGTATTGTGAGTTTCAGCATCATGGGTGGTGCGCTGCTGGTTCTGCTGCTTCTGGGCTATCTGGTTTATGCCCTGTTTAATGCGGAGGACTTTTAAATGGCAGCGTCTGGATTTCTGCTTATCGCCAGTTTCATGCTGGTGTTGTTGGTGCTCTCCCGTCCGCTGGGGAGCGTTTTGGCACGTCTTATCGAAGGCGAACCTTTTGCGCCATTACAAAAAATCGAGGCCGGCTTATGGCGCTGTAGTGGGGTAAAAAATGCGGAGATGAACGGCTGGCAATATGCACTGGCGATCCTCAGCTTTAACCTGCTGGGCATTGTGTTGCTCTTTGCACTGCTGATGGCGCAAGGCTCACTGCCGCTGAATCCAGAAAATATGCCGGGTATGTCGTGGCATCTGGCACTGAACACAGCGGTCAGCTTCGTCACCAACACCAACTGGCAAGCCTATAGCGGCGAAAACACACTCAGTTATCTGAGCCAAATGGCGGGGCTGACGGTACAAAACTTCCTCTCTGCCGCGACCGGTATTGCTGTCGCTTTTGCACTGATTCGGGCTTTTGCCCGCCATTCTGCGGCCACACTCGGCAATGCCTGGGTCGATCTGGTGCGCATCACTCTATATGTCTTACTGCCGATTGCGCTGATCATCGCACTGATTTTTGTCAGTCAGGGCGTGTTGCAAAATCTGGATAGCTACCTGCACATCACCACCCTGGAGGGGGTAAAACAGACCTTGCCGATGGGGCCGGTGGCCTCACAGGAAGCTATCAAGATGCTGGGGACCAATGGCGGCGGCTTCTTTGGTGCCAACTCGGCACATCCGTTTGAGAACCCGACTGCTTTCAGCAACTTTGTGCAGATGTTGGCGATTTTCTTGATCCCTTGCGCACTCTGCTTCGCCTTCGGCCAGGTGGTGGGTGATAACCGTCAGGGCCATGCGCTGATCTGGGCCATATCGCTGATATTTGTCGTCGCCGTGGTAGTGGTGATGTACGCCGAGCTGGCCGGTAACCCGCACTTAACTCAACTGGGTGCCGACAGCAATATCAATATGGAAGGTAAAGAGTCCCGTTTCGGCATTCTCGCCACCAGCATGTATGCCGTGGTGACGACTGCCGCCTCTTGCGGGGCGGTTAACGCCATGCACGACTCCTTTACCGCCCTCGGTGGCATGGTGCCGATGTGGCTGATGCAGATTGGCGAGGTGGTGTTCGGCGGCGTCGGCTCTGGTTTGTACGGCATGTTGCTATTCGTGCTGCTAACCGTGTTTATTGCTGGCTTGATGATTGGCCGCACCCCTGAATATCTCGGCAAGAAAATTGACGTTTTTGATATGAAAATGACCGCGCTGGCGATTCTGGTCACCCCCACGGTCGTGCTACTGGGCACCGCACTGGCACTCTGTACCGACGCGGGCCGTGCCGGGATCCTCAACCCCGGTGCACACGGTTTTAGCGAAGTGCTCTACGCCCTCTCCTCTGCGGCCAACAACAACGGCAGCGCCTTTGCCGGCCTGAGTGTTAACACGCCGTTTTATAACCTGCTGCTCGCCACAGCAATGTTTCTGGGGCGATTTGGGGTGATTCTGCCGGTATTGGCGATTGCCAGTTCGCTGGTGGCGAAGAAACGCCAACCTGCGGGTAATGGCACCCTGCCCACCGCCGGGCCACTGTTTATCGGCTTGCTGGTAGGCACAGTGTTATTGGTCGGAGCATTGACCTTTATCCCCGCGCTGGCCTTAGGCCCGGTCGCTG
The DNA here is from genome assembly GCF_963892745.1 of Yersinia sp. Marseille-Q3913. Lineage (NCBI taxonomy): Bacteria > Pseudomonadati > Pseudomonadota > Gammaproteobacteria > Enterobacterales > Yersiniaceae > Yersinia > Yersinia sp. Marseille-Q3913. The sequence goes on from NZ_CAWQAF010000014.1 coordinate 46,296, forward strand.
AGCATCTGCAAATCTGGTTACCACATTGAATAGGTTACTCAAGCCAGTGATTCGGGTTCGCGAGAATCGCACCCCCTGCGGCTTCAAGTACGAAAAGTATTGCTAAGAGAGAATAATGATGACTCACAAACAACGCGCGATTTTTGAGCCTGCACTGGTTCGTACAGCGCTGCTTGATGCAATGAAGAAACTGGACCCGCGCGTCCAGTGGCGTAATCCGGTGATGTTCGTGGTCTATCTGGGCAGTTGGCTGACCACCGTGATCTGGCTGGCGATATTGAGTGGGCAAACCGCCGGTAGCGCCACCTTTACCGGTAGTGTCGCCCTGTGGCTGTGGTTTACCGTGCTGTTTGCCAACTTTGCCGAAGCACTGGCCGAGGGGCGCAGCAAAGCACAGGCTGAGAGTCTGCGTGGGGTGAAAAAAACCAGTTGGGCCAAAAAGCTCTCCGCAGCTCGCGTTGATGCGCCACAGGAGCGCGTTTCTGCCGACAGTCTGCGTAAAGGTGACCTGGTGCTGATCGAAGCGGGTGATACTGTGCCTTGCGATGGCGAAGTGCTGGAGGGCGGCGCATCGGTGGATGAGAGCGCCATTACCGGTGAATCCGCCCCGGTTATCCGCGAATCTGGCGGCGACTTCTCCTCCGTCACCGGCGGTACTCGCGTGCTGTCCGACTGGCTGGTGGTCGAGTGTAGTGCGAATCCGGGTGAAACCTTCCTCGACCGAATGATCGCCATGGTCGAAGGGGCAAAACGGCGCAAGACGCCAAACGAAGTGGCGCTGACCATCTTACTGATCGCGCTGACCATCGTCTTTTTACTGGCGACAGCAACACTCTATCCGTTCTCCGTGTTCAGCGTTGAGGCAAACCAAGCCGGTCATCCCGTCACCATCACCGTGCTGGTTGCGCTGCTGGTTTGCCTGATCCCCACCACCATTGGCGGCTTGTTATCCGCTATTGGCGTGGCGGGAATGAGCCGCATGTTGGGGGCCAACGTGATAGCCACCAGTGGGCGCGCAGTGGAAGCTGCCGGTGACGTTGATGTGCTGCTGCTGGATAAAACCGGCACCATCACCCTGGGTAATCGTCAGGCGTCAGAGTTCTTGCCCGCACCGGGGGTCACCGAGCAGCAACTAGCGGATGCCGCGCAGCTCTCTTCGCTAGCTGACGAAACGCCGGAAGGCCGCAGTATCGTGGTGCTGGCTAAACAGCGATTTAACTTGCGTGAGCGGGACCTGCACAGCCTGAATGCCACCTTTGTGCCCTTCTCAGCGCAAACCCGCATGAGCGGTGTTAACGTGCAGGATCGGATGATCCGCAAAGGGGCAGTTGATGCTATTCGCCGCCATGTGGAGTCCAATCAGGGCCACTTTCCGCGCGCCGTGGATGATGCGGTAGAGCGTGTCGCCCGCACGGGCGGTACACCGCTGGTGGTAGCGGATGGGCCACGGGTGCTGGGGGTGGTGGCGCTGAAAGATATCGTGAAAGGCGGTATTAAAGAGCGTTTTGCTGAACTGCGCAAAATGGGCATTAAAACCGTGATGATCACCGGTGACAACCGCCTGACTGCCGCCGCCATTGCCGCAGAAGCTGGCGTGGATGATTTTTTGGCACAAGCCACGCCGGAAGCTAAATTGGCGTTGATTCGTCAGTATCAGGCAGAAGGTCGGTTAGTGGCGATGACGGGCGACGGCACCAACGATGCGCCAGCACTGGCTCAAGCAGATGTGGCGGTGGCGATGAACTCGGGGACTCAGGCGGCCAAAGAAGCGGGCAATATGGTGGATTTGGACTCCAATCCGACCAAGTTGATTGAGGTGGTGCATATCGGCAAACAGATGCTGATGACCCGTGGATCCCTGACCACCTTCAGTATCGCCAATGACGTCGCCAAATATTTCGCCATCATCCCGGCGGCCTTTGCCGCGACCTATCCGCAGCTCAACGCCCTGAATGTGATGCAGTTGCACTCCCCCGCCTCGGCAATCCTGTCGGCGGTGATCTTTAACGCACTGGTGATTGTATTTCTGATCCCACTGGCGCTAAAAGGGGTCAGTTATAAGGCGATGAGTGCCGCCGCCCTGCTGCGCCGCAACCTGTGGATCTATGGTCTGGGGGGATTACTGGTGCCCTTTGTCGGTATCAAACTGATCGACCTGGTGCTAACGGCATTAAATCTGGGCTAGGAAAGTCACGTTTTTCGTCAAGGCCACTGTCACCTTGGGTGGTGGCCCGTTTTAAGCGCTAAATTGAGGTAATAAAAGATGTCATCGACCACAAATATCTCATCAATAACTCGCCAGTCATATCTACGGCCTGCTTTGGTGCTACTGCTATTACTGACACTGATCACCGGTATCGCCTATCCACTGCTGACCACCGGGCTGGCTAAATTAATGTTTTCCCAGCAAGCTAAGGGGTCGCTGGTCATGTTGGGTGATGAGGTGGTAGGCTCCAGTTTGATCGGCCAGAACTTTACTCAGCCGGGTTATTTTACTGGTCGCCCATCGGTTACCGCAGAGATGCCTTATAATCCAATGGCCTCAGGTGGCAGTAATTTGGCGATCAGCAATCCGGCGCTGGATCAGGCTATCAGTGAGCGGGTTAAATTACAGCGCCAGGCCAACCCTACGCAAACTGGCCCAGTGCCGGTTGATCTGGTCACCGCGTCTGGTAGTGGTTTGGACCCCAGTATTTCGCTGGAAGCCGCCTATTATCAAGCGCCCCGCATCGCCAGCCTGCGCCAAATGCCGCTGTCTGAGGTGAAACAATTGATTGATAGCAACATACAGAAAGCGACACCCAATTTCTTCGGTGAATCAGTGGTCAACGTGCTGAACCTGAATATGGCACTGGATGCCCAAAGTCATGTGACAGTACCGGCTAGCCCGGCAAAACCTTAAGGACTGATCATGGATGCAGAACCAACCCGCCCGGACCCCGACAGCCTGCTCGCGGCCGCCAATGAGAAGCCCCGTGGCCGGTTGAAAGTCTTTTTTGGTGCCTGCGCCGGGGTGGGTAAAACCTACGCCATGCTGCAAGAGGCTCAGCGCCTGCGTACTCAGGGGCTGGATGTGCTGGTCGGGGTGGTGGAGACACACGGGCGCAGCGAAACCGCCGCGTTGCTGGAGGGGCTAACCATTCTGCCGCAAAAGCGCATCCCTCACCGCAACCGTCAGGTCCGTGAGTTTGATTTGGATGCCGCACTGGCCCGCCATCCGGCACTGATTCTGATGGATGAATTGGCCCACAGCAATACCCAGGGTTCCCGTCATCCGAAACGCTGGCAAGATGTTGAAGAGCTGCTGGATGCCGGTATTGATGTGCTGACCACCGTGAATGTGCAGCATCTGGAGAGCCTGAATGATGTGGTTGGCGGCGTGACGGGGATTCGCGTGCGGGAAACCGTACCCGACCATATGTTTGATGAGGCCACGGAAGTGGTCCTGGTGGATCTCCCCCCTGATGACCTGCGCCAGCGCTTGAATGAAGGCAAAGTGTACATTTCCGGTCAGGCAGAGCGGGCCATTGAGCATTTCTTCCGCAAAGGCAACTTAATCGCCCTGCGCGAACTGGCCCTGCGCCGTACCGCTGATCGGGTGGATGATCAGATGCGCGCCTTCCGTGACACCCAGGGGCGCGAGCGCGTCTGGCACACCCGCGACGCTATCTTATTATGTATCGGCCACAACAGCGGCAATGAAAAACTGGTGCGCACCGCAGCCAGGCTGGCGGCCCGTTTGGGGTGCATCTGGCATGCGGTGTATGTGGAAACCCCTCGTCTACATGGCCTGCCGGAAGCCCGGCGGCGGGCTATCTTGCGGACACTTAAGCTGGCGCAAGAACTGGGGGCGGAGACCGCCACACTCTCGGAACCGAGTGAAGAGAAGGCCATACTGCGCTACGCCCGTGAACATAATCTGGGAAAAATTATTATTGGCCGCCGCGTAGAGAAACAGTGGAAACTGCGCGGCAGCTTTGCCGACCGCCTCGGTAAGTTAGGGCCAGATTTAGATCTGGTGATTATCGCGCTGGAAGATAATGATCGTGCCGCCAGTGTCGCGAAAGAGAGTGACTCACGCACCTTCACCGAGAAGTGGCGCATGCAGTTACGTGGCTGTATTGCGGCCATCGGCTTATGTGCCGTGATCACTCTATTATCACAATGGCTAATGCAAGGGTTCGATCAAGCCAATCTAGTGATGCTTTACTTACTGGGCGTGGTCATTATTGCCCTGTTCTATGGCCGCTGGCCTTCTGTATTGGCGGCATTTATTAATGTCATCAGCTTCGATCTGTTCTTTGTGCAGCCACATGGCTCGCTGGCGGTCACTGATGTGCAATATCTGGTGACCTTTGGTGTGATGCTCATTGTCGGGATCGTGGTCGGTAATCTGACCGCCGGAGTGCGCTATCAGGCCAGAATTGCCCGTTATCGTGAGCAACGCGCCAGGCATCTATACGAAATGTCACGTGGGTTAAGCCGCGCTCTCACCCCGGCTGATATCGCCAAAACCAGCCGTCATTTTCTCTCCAGCAGTTTTCAGGCCAAAACGGGCCTGTTGCTACCACAGGAGGAGGGGCGCTTACAACAAATTGCCACCGATGATGGCGGCACTCTTTCCGTTGATGAGGCCATTGCGCGCTGGAGTTTTGACAAAGGTGCACCGGCTGGCGCGGGCACAGATACCTTGCCGGGAGTGCCCTATCAACTGCTACCGCTCACCGCGTCCAAACAGACCTTCGGTGTACTGGCGATTGAACCGGCTAACTTGCGCCAATTAATGGTGCCGGAGCAGCAGCGCTTGCTGCAAACCTTTACCAGCCTGATTGCCAATGCACTGGAGAGGCTACATCTGGCGCGCAGTGCCGAACTGGCGAAGTTAGATGCAGAGCGGGAGCAACTGCGCAACTCAATGCTGGCAGCACTCTCCCACGATTTACGCACCCCGCTGACGGTGCTATTTGGTCAGGCAGAAATCCTGACGCTGGATCTGGCCGCTGAGGGTTCGCGCCATGCCCCACAGGCTAACCAGATCCGTCAGCAAGTATTGAGCACCACCCGACTGGTCAATAATTTACTGGATATGGCGCGCATTCAATCTGGCGGTTTTAATCTGCGTAAAGAGTGGCAGTCACTGGAGGAGATCGTCGGCAGCGCACTGCATATGCTAGAAACCACTCTCAGCCATCATCAGATTCGTGTCGAGTTGCCAGATGAGATGGTGCTGATCAATTGTGACGGCAGCTTACTAGAGCGAGTGTTTATCAACCTGCTGGAGAATGCCCATAAATATGCCGGGAATGTCGCGCTACTGGGCATTCGTGCGGTGGTGCAAGGTGAATGGCTGAATGTGGAAGTGTGGGATAACGGCCCTGGTGTCACTCCTGGGCAAGAGCAGCTTATTTTTGATAAATTTTCCCGTGGAAACAAAGAGTCGGCCATTCCTGGTGTCGGCTTGGGATTAGCCATATGTCGTGCCATCATTGATGTGCACGGCGGGCGGATCTGGGTTGAGAAAAGCCAGGATGGCGGTGCCAGCTTCCACTTTACTTTGCCGCTGGAAGCCGCACCTGATATTGATGCCGATAACGTTGATATCGAGTGCATTGATACAATGAATGATAATACCAAGAACAGTGGCACAAACAAGCTATTGAGCTAGCCGTAAGGAGAAGCGACCATTTCCACCACCAATATCCTGATTGTTGAAGATGAAAAAGAGATCCGCCGCTTTGTGCGTATTGCGCTGGAGAGTGAAGGCTGGCGGGTATTTGAGAGTGATACTCTGCAACGGGGCCTGATTGAAGCGGGCACCCGTAAACCTGATCTGATCATTTTGGATTTGGGGCTGCCCGATGGCGACGGTCTGACCTATATTCAGGATCTCCGTCAGTGGAGTGCTATCCCGATTATTGTGCTATCAGCTCGTAACAGCGAGGAAGACAAAGTGACCGCGCTGGATGCTGGTGCTGATGACTATCTGAGCAAACCTTTTGGTATCAGTGAATTACTTGCACGAGTGCGAGTTGCTTTGCGCCGTCATAGTGGTGCTAGTCAGGAGAGTCCGTTGGTGAGTTTTGCTGATATCAGCGTGGATTTAATCAACCGCCAGGTCACTCGGGCCGGTGAAAACCTACACCTGACCCCCATTGAGTTTCGCCTGCTCTCAGCCTTACTGGCCAATGCCGGTAAGGTGATAACTCAACGCCAGCTACTCACCCAAGTCTGGGGGCCAAATTATGTCGAACACAGCCATTATCTACGCATTTACATGGGTCACTTACGCCAGAAATTAGAAGCAGACCCTACCCGCCCCAAACACCTGCTCACTGAAACCGGTGTCGGCTATCGCTTTATTCTTTAGCTCAAAAATCTATATTAGTTACAGCGCCCATACTCTCCATTCATTCGCGGCGCGCATTAAATCACACCATTAATAATAGATTTAAAGATAAATCTAATAATTATTAATTTTCAAAAAAAACAATCATAGGATAATAATATAAAAAACACACCAAAGGAAAACACCATGACTGACATAATCCACGAACAAAAAATATATGAAACAAGCTCTAATCATCACTCTGATAAATACAAGAAAATAACCAAATCAGTCGATAATAAGAATAATATCACGTTAAAATTTTACAATATAAAATCAAATGAATTATCTTTTGATAAAGAAGAAAATAAACACTTTATTTACATCACAGACAGCACTATAACTACAGGCAACAACATCACTGACACACTTAAATTAAATGAACTCATAGCAAGTGAAGTCAAAGAAATAGAGTCTATCACATTCATATTCTGCGATCCTGACGGAAAAGAAGAGAGTTCATTAGAAATAGGAGCTGGCATTGATGGGTATAAATTAAAGAAGTTTATCCATATACACAATACAATATTCTTCGGCGGAAACTACCGTTATTTGACCACAACTGACAGTCGACAAAGTATTACCTATGAACATCAAGAGATCGATTTCTCTTCTAGTGCCAGGAAAACTGTAATCCTTGGAGAAAATTACAGTAATAATATTATCGCGAGCAGTCAAGATGACACTATAAAAAGCTATGATGGAGACGACACAATAGATGGCGGCGCTGGTGATGATGTTATTTCTGCGGGTGGCGGCAATGATAATATTACTGGTGGTACCGGAAATGACACAATACACGGCGGGCAAGGTGATGACACTATCGATGGCGGCGCTGGTGATGATGTTATTTCTGCGGGTGGCGGCAATGATAATATTACTACTGGTGGTACCGGAAATGACACAATACACGGCGGACAAGGTAACAATATTATTCACGGGGGGAGCGGAGATGACACAATACACGGCGGACAAGGTAACAATATTATTCACGGGGGGAGCGGAGAATGATATAATATATGGTGAACAAGGGCAGGGTACTATTTATGGGAACGATGGGGATGATACTATTTATGGAGGTAGCGGGGGTAGCTACGGTAACTCGTATAAAATACGTGTGATTTATGGGGGGGGAGGTAATGATCATATTATTGGGGGTACCAAAAATGATGAAATACACGGTGGAGAGGGTAATGATACTATTTTTGGGGGTGATGGTGCAGACACAATTTTAGGTGGCGCAGGTGCAGACATTCTGCGGGGCGGGAATGAATTCGACTATATTATGGGTAACGAAGGTAACGATTATATTTCTGGAGATTTCGGTGGAAACTTTCTTTTTGGCGGCAATAATGACGACTTAATATTCGGTGGTGATGAAGATGACCTGATAGAGGGTGATGGAGAGATTTATAATACAGATATTTATCATTATGACGAAAGGTACAAAAATAATAGTGGCAACGACCATCTTTTTGGTGGCGCAGGAGTCGATACTTTTAAGGGGGGGGAAAGGTAATGATTTCTTAGACGGCGGCGAAGGGGATGACATGTATTACTTCGATTATGGTGATGGAGCCAATATAATAAGTGAAAACTCAGGAGAGAAAAACAATCTTTATTTCAGAAATCACTTACGCAAAGATTTAGATATAACCCGACATGGGAGCCACTTATTGATTTCCAGCAATATAGCAGGGGATAATTTACGCGTTTTAGTTAAGGACCATCTAAGTGATAATGGGCCAAAGGTTAAATATTTAGTGTTAAAATCGGCCACCGATGACTCATCCGAAAATCGTATGGAATTCTCTATGATTGTTTGTAAGCAATACCATGACGACGGTCCTATTACAGATTATGCCATCGCTGATATGTTAAAGAATGAACGTAAATATGGCATTAACAAGGTATCTTCTATTTTCAATCGACAAAGATCGAGTCATGATAGTGAAAAAAACCTTGCTATGCTGATAGAGATAATATCACAACAAGAAAGGTCAAAATTAGCTAGCGAATTATCAAACCCCTCTTTCATACCAAAGAATGTCGTTAATTTTATCACCTCCCTGAATCAACAATAGCTCTCATTTATTGCTGAAAAGAAGATGGGCAAATAGTGTTTCAGAGCGTAGTATCGGCCTTTTGCTATAAAACAGGTGTTATACGTGATGAGTACCTGGTTAATTTACGCTCTACTGTCTGCCCTCTCCGCCTCTCTGGTGGCAATCTTTGGTAAAATTGGCCTGCAACATTTAGATGCCAATACTGCGACCGCAGTGCGGGCGGTAGTGATGGCGCTATTTTTAGTTGGCGTGGTGGTAGTTCAGGGCAAATTCAATCTGGTCGGTGCCGTTCTGGCCGATAAAAAAGCCCTGTTATTTGTGGTATTGAGTGGCGTCGCCGGTGCATTGTCCTGGTTGTTCTATTTTATGGCCATTAAAAATGGCAATGTTTCACAAGTCGCCCCCATTGATAAACTCAGCGTCGTTTTCGCCGTGATTCTAGCCTTTATTCTCTTTGGTGAAAAAATCTCGCTCATTGCTGGATTGGGGGTCGCATTGATTACCGCCGGCGCTTTGATGGTGGCATTAGGCTGATTAGCTATATTGAACGCAGTAAAAAGGCAGCGCTTAGGCTGCCTTTTCCATTATGCTGATTGCCCGTTATTTAGCGCCAGCCAATACATCGCTGACAATATCAACGGCTTCCTGCTCTATCTTTTCGCGGTGTTCTGCGCCAAGGAAGCTTTCACAGTAAATTTTATATGCCTCTTCGGTGCCAGATGGGCGGGCGGCGAACCAGCCGTTGTCAGTCATCACCTTCAGTCCGCCAATCGACGCGCCATTACCCGGTGCGCTGGTTAAACGCGCAGTGATAGGATCACCTGCCAACATACTCGCGGTCACCATTTCAGGTGACAACTTAGCCAGCGCATTTTTCTGCGCCTGGGTTGCCGGAGCTTGAATACGGTTATAACTTGGCGCACCAAAACGTTGCGCTAACTCATCATAGTGATGCTGTGGATTCTTGCCGGTCACTGCCGTGATTTCCGCCGCCAGCAGACACATGATGATGCCATCTTTGTCAGTGGACCAGGGGGTGCCGTCAAAGCGCAGGAAGGATGCCCCGGCACTCTCTTCGCCACCAAAACCAAAACTGCCATCGTGCAACCCGTCGACAAACCATTTGAAACCGACGGGCACTTCCACCAGCTTGCGGCCTAAATCAGCCACCACTCGGTCGATCATCGCACTGGAAACCAGCGTCTTACCCACAGCCACATCAGCGCCCCATTGCGGGCGATGCTGGAACAGATAGTTGATCGATACCGCAAGGTAATGGTTCGGATTCATCAATCCGGCCGGCGTGACAATGCCATGGCGGTCATAATCGGGATCATTAGCAAAGGCTAAATCAAATTTGTCGCGCAGCGCCAGTAGCCCCGCCATCGCCGATTCTGATGAGCAATCCATGCGGATCACACCATCATGGTCAAGATGCATAAAGCGGAAAGTTTGATCGATGGAATCGTTAACGAGTGTCAGATCCAACTTATAGTGCTCACCAATACGTTGCCAGTAGGCAATACCTGAGCCACCGAGCGGATCGACACCCAATTTCAAATTCGCGCGTTGAATGGCAGGGATATCCACCACATAGCCCAAGCCCTCAACATAGGGCTGGATCAAATCTTGTTCACGCAGATGATTGCCACGCCAGGCTTTATCCAACGTCTGACGTTTTACGCCCTCTAATTTCAAGCTGAGTAACTGGTTAGCGCGTTTTTCAATTACCGAGGTCAGATTGGTATCTGCCGGGCCGCCATTGGGTGGATTGTACTTGATGCCACCATCTTCAGGCGGGTTGTGGGATGGCGTGATAACAATGCCATCAGCCAAGGCTTTACCCTGCAGATTATGGCAAAGAATGGCATGTGAGATAGCGGGGGTCGGGGTGAAACCATTATCTTGTTGCACCACCACATCCACGCCATTCGCCGTCAACACTTCCAACACTGAAATAAAGGCCGGTTCAGACAATGCGTGGGTATCTTTCCCCACATAACAGGGGCCAGTAATGCCGTGTTGATGGCGAACTTCCGCAATCGCCTGCGCGATAGCCAGAATGTGCGCTTCATTAAAACTGTAACGTAATGAACTGCCACGGTGCCCAGAGGTGCCAAATTTGACCGCATGGGCTGGGTTTTCTGCATCCGGCTGCAATACATAGTATTGCGACGTCAACTGAGCAACATTAATCAAATCGCTTTGCTGAGCTGCTTGCCCAGCACGAGGGTGGTTAGCCACAATAACGACTCCTATATACCCGTTATCTTTCAAGCTACAGATATCCTGGCCGCGCTTGTTTACGGCCCTCCTGCATATTGAAATCTATTGGGCACAGTTTCAAAGAAATTAGATAGTCCCGCACACTTTATCAGTCAAATCCGGCGGGAACTGCATTGCCAACATGATGTGTTGCACCATGCTGCGCTTACGCTCGGTATTGGTATTGGTAATCACCCAGTATGGCGTACCGGGGACATGTTTGGGCTTGGTATGTGTCCCATTTTGCAATAACGTCTGCTGATCACCCGCAAAATAGACCCGAGTGCGGCCATGTAGTGATTCAGTCGCCTCAGTAAATGCTTGAGCATCCAGTGTGTAGAGTGTTGATAATACTAACATAAAGCGGTTAACCGCCCTGTTTTGCTCGGCATATTCATCGGATAGCAGCAGTTCGCGCACCGCACGAACCCGATCCCGTGGTGCTGGAGCCGCCACCACTTTCGCCGCATCATGAGTGGTAGCTGAACTCACTACCGGCTGACCTGCGGTAAACTTCAGCATACGTCGCAAAATATCGGACGCACTTTCACCAATGTGTTGCGTATGACTGGCAATATAGCGATAAAGCTCTTCGTCGAGTTCAATAGTTTTCATCATTATCCAGTACGGTTTTCTACTTTCTTATGCATATCCAAGGATTATAAAGTCAAAGTGCGCTAACGAGTACCTTTATCATGGCATTATTGGGATAATAACCCGCACCGCCAGTAGCCACTCAACAATCCACATCTATTTGATAAGCATATCTCTATAAACATATGTCTGATAAACATATGCCTGATAAAATCGTGGTACAGCACACCATCGCTCAGTCATGATACCCTAAGCAGAATATCTCTCAGCATGAACTTCGCCATGAAATTAAACTTCCGCTTACAAAACGCACTTTCTCCCACCCCGTCACTGCCAATCATTCTGATCCATGGATTATTTGGTAACCTTGATAACTTGGGGGTATTGGCCCGCGACCTGCAAAAAGAGCATAACGTTATTCAGGTTGATCTGCGCGATCACGGTTTATCACCCCGTTCGCCTCAGGTGAACTACCCGGATATGGCGCAAGATGTGTTGGAGTTGATGGACCAGCTTGCGATAGAGAAAGCGATAATTATTGGTCATTCGATGGGTGGAAAAGTCGCAATGGCACTGACGGCAATCGCTCCGGCTCGCATTACAAAAGTGGTGGCGATTGATGTTGCCCCGGTCAATTATCAGGTACGCCGCCACGACTCTATTTTTACAGCGCTCAATGCCGTAAGTGCCGCCGGTATCACTCAGCGTCAGGAGGCCGCTCAACTGATGCGTGAGTCAATAAAGGAAGAGGGGGTTATCCAGTTCTTGCTGAAGTCATTTCAGAATGGCGAATGGCGGTTTAACGTGTCAGCGCTGTGGGATCAATATGACAATATTGTCGGCTGGCAGCCCATCCCACCCTGGCCCCACCCTATTTTGTTTATTCGTGGTGAGTTATCGCCCTATATCCAGGATAGCCATCGTGATGATATTGCCCGCCAATTCCCGCAAGCCCGCGCCCATGTCGTCGCCGGAACCGGCCACTGGGTACATGCTGAAAAACCTGACTCTGTCTTGCGGGCTATCCACCGCTTTATTGATGATAATCCAGCGGCTGAACAGCATACTGAATAAAAAACACACAGCGCGCCTTGGATGTTGATTAAAAATCATACCCTGGGGAAAAGAAATGTATTTCCTGTGGAAAAATTGTGCAAAAAAGAGCGAATTAGCCCAATCTAATCACAGTAAGGCATTGTCGTTGCTCGGTTGGCTGGGGTATTATGGCGCGCTATAAATTTGCTGCGGTGTTTGGTAGCAAATGCAAGTTCAGGCTGCTGGCATAGAGGTCATTCAATGCGTTCTATCTATGTTCTAAGCTTGGAATGTGTCAACCAAATCATCAAGAAAGGCTACGCCACGCTTTCTGATGTCACTCCCTTGTAGTACCGCGACCTATGGCAAAAGAACAAACGGATCGCACGACGCTGGATCTGTTCGCAGATGAACGCCGTCCGGGGCGCCCGAAAACAAACCCATTATCCCGTGATGAACAGCTTAGAATTAATAAGCGAAATCAACTACGGCGCGATAAAGTACGTGGCTTACGACGCGTGGAACTGAAGATTAATGCCGATGCCGTCGATGCTCTCAATAGCCTTGCTGAGCAGCGTAACATCAGCCGCAGTGAACTGATTGAACAGATGTTGCTTGCTCAATTAGCCCACGATCAAGAGGGGTTTTAACCCTATCGGTTACCACGACGGCGTGGCGTAATCACTTGCGCCACGCCGTTATTCCTAGAAGGTTTCCCAGTTGGCGTTGCTGTCTGCCTTGGCAGCGACAGGTGCCAGTTTTAATGGATTCGCCCGAGGTTTCACTGCCGGTTTTGCCCGCGCATCATCTGATTGTAATTTAAATACCGCCACTGCTCGGTTTAGCTGCGTCGCCTGCTCTTCCAATGAAGCCGCAGCACGCGAAGCTTCCTGCACCAAAGCAGCATTCTGCTGGGTCACGCTGTCCATCTCTGCCACCGCTTGCCCAACCTGACTAATACCCTTACTTTGCTCATCAGAAGCCGAGGCTATCTCTCCCATTAAGTCGGTTACATTGGTGATCGAACGAACGATTTCATCCATGGTGACACCGGCACTCTCCACCAATGCCGACCCGCTTTTCACTCGGTTGACCGACTCGGTAATCAAGCCATCAATCTCCTTCGCCGCCTGCGCACTGCGCTGTGCCAGATTACGCACCTCACTGGCGACCACCGCAAAACCCCGCCCCTGCTCACCCGCTCTGGCCGCTTCAACTGCGGCATTCAGCGCCAATATATTGGTCTGGAAAGCAATACTGTTAATCACGGTGGTGATATCTGCGATTTTGCGCGAACTGGCGGAGATCTCATCCATGGTGTGCACCACATCAGCCACCAGCGCTCCGCCTTTTTTCGCCGTTATGGAGGCATTCGCTGCCAGTTGACTGGCGTGATGCGCATTATCAGCATTATGTTTTACGGTCGCGGTTAACTGCTCCATGCTGGCTGCCGTCTCTTCCAGTGCCGCGGCCTGCTGCTCGGTGCGAGACGACAAATCGGTATTGCCCGCAGAAATTTCGGCCGCGCCGTGATAAATCCCATCCGTACTGCTACGGATAGCCTCTACGGTATTGACCAAACTAGTTTGCACATCGCGCAATAGCGGGAATAGCTGCCCAACACAGTTACGCCCAAAATCGACGATAGGCTGCCCAAGCTGACCGGAAGCAATAACCCGAAAATGCGCACGGATCTCATCCAGCGGGCGCACCAGATTGGCCAATAGGTAGCGGTCAGTGGCCAGTAAAATCACCAGACCGGCCACCAATGCAGAGATAAGTGTCATGCTGCTCACTTTTGTCAGTTGCGAGAATTGCACTTTTGCCACGCCAATGGCCTTTGAAGCCGCCTGATTAAAACCCTCGGCAACCGCGCCATATTGACGGCTTAATGCAGGCACCGTTTTTTTCGCCAGATCTTGATAAGCGGCGGTATTGTTATCCATTGCGGCCTGATAAAGCGGCATCACCCCCTGCTCAATTAATCCACTCCATCCATCAATCACTCCAGCGACTAAAGCAGGATCAATCTGTGCATGGTCGATAGTTTTAAACTCGGCGAGTCTTTTCTTCAGGTTTTCCAGCGCGGCACTGGACGATTTTAGCTCTTTATCCGCATCGGCCAGGTTACCGCTTTGGCGATAATCGACTGCGCGGGCAAGACGGGTCACCATGCGGAAATATTGATCCGTCCCCTGATTAACTAAATTCATATTCTCAACCAATACCGTATTCGCGTTAGATGATTGTGTGAGTTGATTCAGTGATAACAATGTATAGGCAGATACGCCGCCCCAGAGCAGGCAAAAGGCGCCAAGCACCCATAATAGCGCTGCTCTGATAGTAATGTTTTTTAAAAACTGCATGTTCGTTCCCCTTATATATCGGATGGTTACCGTTAGAGACTCTGGTGTTATTTGATGACCGAAAAGCAATAAAGGACGTTCCATACAGCTAACGACAACTCCTTTCCGGCAAATTTTCATCTGACGGTTTCCCCCTGGCACCGCTAATTGCAACCTTGCGGTTACACAACGGTTATCGGCAATGAGGTTATAAGGTTGAGCAACTCACAAAAATTTAATATCGCATAAACTTGATACCTGCCCGACACGGTTTTCTGGCATGATGCTGCCCTATGAAATGTGTTATATTATTGGGCAGAAAGCGCAATAATCTGCATAACTATTTGAATTTATAAGGTATTAAGTTATATGGCGACTGTAGGCATTTTCTTTGGCAGCGATACTGGCAATACCGAAAACATTGCCAAGATGATCCAAAAGCAACTGGGCAAAGATGTTGCTGAGGTTCACGACATTGCCAAAAGCAGCAAAGAAGATTTAGAAGCCTTCGATATCCTGCTGATCGGTATCCCAACTTGGTATTACGGCGAAGCACAGTGTGACTGGGATGATTTCTTCCCGACACTGGAAGAGATCGATTTCAACGGCAAGCTGGTTGCCCTATTCGGTTGCGGTGATCAGGAAGACTACGCAGAGTATTTCTGCGATGCGATGGGCACCGTGCGCGACATCATCGAACCACGTGGCGCCGCGATTGTCGGTCACTGGCCAACAGCTGGCTACCACTTTGAAGCCTCCAAAGGTCTGGCTGATGATGATCACTTTATCGGTTTAGCCATTGATGAAGATCGCCAACCGGAACTGACGAATGAACGTGTTGATGCTTGGGTAAAACAGATCAGTGAAGAGATGAATTTGTCTGAGATCACCGGTTAGTTTGCCCCCGGAAACGCTGTGGCGTATTGAGCATCGTCCAGCGTTTTCGTTACTTTTCATCCCTTTCACCCTTCTCTGTTAAGCAGCCCACAGATCCACATCTTCATTCGTGAAAAATAAAAATAAGTCGCTACAAATTTGTAACGTTACACGCAGCGGATATAGACTAAAATCATGCTATACCCCCATTAATCAATACACCGCATGATTAATCTGGCAAAGTGTGCAATTATATCTTTGTTAACAACCACGGTTTTCATTTGGGGCAAGCAGTTCTATAATGAGACGTAATTGTAATTATTACGCCACGGATGTCATAGGCTGAACAGCCTTAATTTGAATCGATAGTAACAGGACTGAATCCGCATGACTGACAACAACAAAGCCTTAAAAAACGCTGGCCTTAAAGTAACACTGCCCCGGCTGAAGATTCTGGAAGTGTTGCAAGATCCGGCGTGCCACCACGTCAGCGCGGAAGATCTTTATAAAAAGCTGAGCGATATCGGTGAAGATGTTGGTCTGGCGACGGTTTACCGCGTACTGAATCAATTTGACGATGCCGGTATTGTGACCCGCCACAATTTCGAAGGCGGTAAATCAGTCTTTGAGTTGACGCAGCAGCATCATCACGATCACCTGATTTGCCTGGATTGCGGTAAAGTGATCGAGTTTAGCAATGAAGTGATTGAAACTCTTCAATGTGAAATATCTAAGCAACATGGCATCAAGCTGACCAATCACAGCCTCTATCTGTACGGCCACTGTGAATCCGGCGATTGCCGTAAAAATGAGTCTGCACACGATAAAAGATAGTGTCGCGTTACCACATTGAACTTATAAAGATTTTAAGCGCTGAAAAAAAACCCCGGCAAGCCGGGGAAAAAACCATCAACTCAACTTCACTTAATTTTGTTTATCGCAAAATAAAGTAAGCAGCAGATAACATCAGACACAGCGTTTTAAAAACCATCATCAAACTTTAACCGGCTCTGCCCGGCTACTACGTTTCCCATCAGGACTCGTTGAACGGATCATCACATCACCGCTGACTTTGGGTTGCGCTTTGGCATCATACTGCTGCCATTGCTTACCACCATCAGTAGAATACTGGATAATCAAGCCCGGTAAGGAGATATTGGCCTCCAATTGACCCGCGACCACCCGTGCTCCCGGCACTGGCAGCCGGTAAGCGATGCCCGCTTTATCCAGTTTCGCCAGTTCACGTTGACCCATAATGTTGGCAAAACGCTGCCAATCGGTATCCAACGCCTTGGTATCCACCAGATGCGTCTCGCCGCCTTTGTACTCACGGCCCGCTTGATAATCTTGCTCCCATGACGCACGATGCCAGGCGCGCTCCGCCAGCGGTAATGCCCGTGGGAAGATCATGTACTCCATCTGCTCATCGGTACGGACGGTTTCATTCCACGACTGGCCGGAAATACCGTGCACACCAGGCCATGGCTTGTCGCTCTTCGCGCTGAAGTGATTACCATCGCGATCGACAGAAGTTTCAGCGTTTTGCGGCATGTTGTCTGGGGCGAAGCTGAACACTTTTGCCTCGTCGTTAAAGCGGGTTGCCCAGTAGTAGCCTCGTTCGTTCGGGTTAACTTCATAAGGCATGTCGAAGTAGACATAATCCGGGTTGGACGCCACCACTTCGTAACCTTTATTGGCCCAATCATTTATTGACTCGGCACCGCCCCAGAACAGGGTGTCCCAGAAGTTGACGCCAACACGTTTGGTCGCAAACTCTTTCGCGTCTTTGGCATCTTTCAAACCATCCTGCCACGCTTGCATTTTTTCGATGCCATGGGCATTAACTAATTTGCTCACCTCAATGGCGAAGTAGCTGGAGAGATGCTCCACATCCTGAACTTTGCCTTGCTTGACCATCTCTTGACAGACCTGCGACTTGGCCCATGGCTTATCTTCAACACTCTTATCAATGATGCCTTTGCCCGGCTCAATTGAGCCGTTCTTGTCCTGGAACCCCGCCCCCAGACGGATATTTTTCGCCTCATCACCGCCAAAGTGCCAGGTAGTCAGCGGCATACCGGCCTCTTTGTGCATCTGAGCCATTTCGCCAATCACTTTATCGACAAAGCGCTTAGAGGAGTCCAGACATGGGTTCAGATAACTTTTGCGCTCATAGAACTGCACCGACGTGGTGTTGGAGTCATCTGTAGGATCCAACAGGCGGAATTCATTAGCCTCTTTCTCTTTACCCTGCTTCATCAGATTGTTATAGCGGGCTTCCATGGAAACGACCGCTGCACGAGCATGGGCTGGCATATCGATTTCAGGAATGACATCAATCTGGCGCGCTTTGGCGTATTTCAGGATCTCAATGTAGTCATCACGGGTGAAATGGCCACTCCCCAGATTACTACTATCCGGGCCAGACCCCAACTGCGGCAATAAGCAGCTGTTTTCAGTCAAATCGTGACAACGTTTGCTGCCCACATCGGTTAGCTCTGGCAGACCAGGGATCTCAATGCGCCAACCCTCATCGTCACTCAGATGGAAGTGGAATTTGTTTAACTTGTAAGCTGCCATCTGATCCAGTAAGCGCAGCACGGCATCTTTGGTTTTGAAGTTACGGCCAACATCCAGAAAGAGACCACGGTATTCAAAGCGCGGGGCATCTTTTACGTCCAGTGTGGCGATTTTCTGGCTGCCGTCAGTGGGCACTAAAGAGAGGATAGATTGCAGGCCATAGAACACGCCGGTGGGATCAAAGCCAATGACCTGTGCGCCCTTGTCTCCGATTTTCAGTTCATAGGCACCGGAAACCGCTAAATCGCCTTTAAAAACCGCCGGTTGAATCGAGGTTTTTATCGGGAAACCCGTGGCGTTCAGTTTCAGACCGAGTAATTCGAAACGCTTTTGTACCACCTCGGCTGCCGGTTTAGGCAAGGCGCTCAGTTCCAGTGCCACGCCCTGGCTCAAATTCACGTCTTGCGGGTGAATTTTGACCTCCATTGGCGTTGGAATAATCTGCCCGCGCAAATTTGCTGCCGTTGATGTTTTCACCGCTTCATTTTTGACGAAACGGGACTCCGGCGTCATCAGTACGTTATTGTCATCTTTGGTACGTTTCCACTGATCGCCCGTAAATTGGGTTAGATATTCGTTGATATCTTCAGTGTCGGTGCTTTTCAGTACCTTGGGTTTCGCATCAATAGAGGTGGCATACCAGCGCGGCATAAAGTCAGTGGCAAACAGCTGCCAATATTCACCCGTTATCGGGATTTCAACCGCCTGATTGGCAGGGAAACCGGCGAATTTAGCCGTAGGTTCAATTTTATGCAGGTCACCGGTCAGGTGTGTGATCCTGAATTGATCGTTATCTACCGTCAGAATTTGGCGAATGCTGTGGAAGTAAATGGCCCAATCCTGGCCTTTGATCTCATCCCCGGTGTTGGTCAGAGTAATCATTACTTGGTTGCAAGATGCCCAGTCAGCCCCCAACCTGGCGCAATCAACACCATTCTCACCAGCACGGTTATCCAACACTTTATAGTTAACTTTCAAGGTGCTGAGCTGGTCAACAATCTGTTGATTGGTGGTATCCGCATTGGCGGCCCCCATCAAACCAAAGGTCGCGGTTATCGCCGCTAACGTATTTAATTTGAATCTGTTCATCACTAACCTCATCCGTAATTAATAATTGCAGCCAGAGTCACTACTGGAAGTATTGCTGCTGGCTGAATTATTGTTAGCTTAATTGCTACTCTCAGAATGGCTTTCAGCTTAGTTATTGGCGCGAATTTCTTGCCAAAGTTTTCCGCACTGCGCGTCATAAGCCTGGCCATTGCCGGTATGCGCCGCGTCAATACAGCGCTGATAATCCAATACCCGAACCGTCTCTTTCTCAGTAAAAGCTTGATGCGCTTTCTCTTGCTTCAAGACATTCAACACCGCTTTGCAGGGGATCAATCTCTCTGGCGAGCCTTCACTGGCATTGATACAAGCGCTGTAAGCTTGCTTCAGCTTAGTGTCTTCCGGTTGAACCGGCGCTTGCGGCGCACAGGCACTCAATCCCAATACGGCGGCAATAATAAAAAGTGTTTTCTTCATGGCAGGTGCTCCATTATGACCCCGGAGTGGTTACCGGGGATGGCAATCAGAAGATGGTAAATGGTGCAATTACGATGAATTTAACGTCTTTCTCATCCTGGAACACGTTGCCGAAACCACCACCATAGCTTGGGATATTGGTATGGTTGTCATACATGGTGTAATGCAGTTTGAATAAGGTGCCTTTCGCCCGACCCTCTTGCAGGGTGTAGAGCACATCAAAGTTCCATGCGGACTCTTTCAGGCGCGTATTCTGGTCGAATTTTGGGTTACTGCTTGGTTTTGCATCCCAGCCATAGGCATAGGAAGTGCCCACTGACCAACCCGCTAAGTTCCAGTTTTTCAGGTCATACATCACGCCACCAAACAGCGCTTTTTCGCCGTTGGCGTTGAAGTCAGAGCGAGAGTCCCACCAAACGTCCAAACGGCCATTGGAGGTCGCATAACCTGGAGTCATACGTTGCAGGAAGTAGCCTTGGTTACCTTCAGCTTTGGCCCAAGTCCCTTCCAAACGCAGGTCAAATGGCCCCGTGGTGTAACCCAGAGTTAATGCTTGCAACCAGGCTAAGCCGTCATAGACGTCATTCACATTGCTGGCACCGCCATCAACTTTGTCTTTCGCGCCATAGAACTGGTAAGAGGTACGCAGATCATTGCCCGCAACCGGGAAGGCGTAAGAGGCTTTGGCAAAATACTGATCCATGTAGTCTTTGGCCTGGCCAAATGCCGCTTCCATCACCAGCTTATTTTTGAAGTCGTATTTGGCACCGATTGAGTGCAGGTAACTCACGCCGGTCAAACCATCTGCCTGACGGAAGTTGTACATATTCTGATACCAAGGTGCTTTATATTCATCTGTCCACATGTAAGACATGGACAATGCACCCGCCGTATCGAAATCGAATTTCGCACCACCTTCAGCACCGCGATAAGTCCCGGGCATGAAACTCCAGTGTGGTGCTAACAATGTCTGGCCAGTTGGCTGGATATAACCACCACGCGCCCAGAAATCACCAAATTTAAATTTGGCTGCCGCCTTATACACGCTGACGCCACTCTTATCGCCAGTCCATTTTTCATCCCAGCGAGTTTTAGCATCACTGAAACCAATTTCGTTTGGTGCTGCCGGGCCACTGTTGGTCATTTCAACTGCGCCGAAAGCAGCCAGGTCGATACCAAACATGTCTGCCGCGTAGCCGGATGAGAAGTCCAGATTGGCGTTAAAGGTGGAGTGATGCAGGTTAGCAACATACTTGCCGTACTCTGCACTGCCCGGCGTTAAATCCTTACGGTCACGCTGACGCTGCCAATAATAGATACCGCCAGTCAGTGACGAATCATCCACAAAGCCTTCAGCTCTGGCCTCTGGGGTTGCCATAAACCCCGTTCCTAACAATGCGCCCGCGACAGCGAGCACTAACGTTTTACGTTTAGCATCGTGCGTAACCATAAGAAAAAATTCCTCTTTGACATCACATTTAAAGTGCTTTGCCTATGTCCACCACAGCTCACAGGTTCAGCCTCAAAAAAACCCTAAGTGGGTAAAATTTAGCCGGGGAGAGATCTCCACCAACTGTTACTGATTTTAAAAAACGTCTCTTTCGATAAACGTTCTGAAGATTGCTGCTGGGATACAGACTATTTTTCGCGACGCGAATTATCAATTAAAAAAGTCAATAATTATTCAAAGTATGACAACGAGCACATAACTGTGAAAAAATATTACAGAGCTCACAAAAGCTTTAAAAACAATGCATAAGCTCATCGGTGAACTCAAAAATCGTCTCTCATTGACATCTTGAATGGTTTCAGCAAATGCAATAAAACACGGAATATCCCAGTGAAAAATCGTATTATTCCCTCGGTTAATTCGTAAAGCGAATATTTAAGAAAGACTTACAGTTCGCCGAGTCATCACGCGCAAAGAGGGTAATCAGTCGATATTGACCAAAAGAAAATGCAGAAAAGAGGAAATGGGATAGGCGGGTCTTAATGTTTAATAAACAAAACAAAGTGTGTTTTTAAGCATAAAAAAGGCGTGGACTCAGCCACGCCAATCAAGTTGAATCTGAGTGCTAAAGCTTAGTTTGTCGCTTTGGCAGCCCAGGTATCACGCAAGCCTACAGTGCGGTTAAAGACCAGCGCATCAGGGCGGGAGTAGCGGCTATCAGCACAGAAATAACCTTCACGTTCAAACTGATAGGTTTTCTCTGGCACAGCATCAGCGAGGCTTGGCTCAACGAAGCCCTGACGGATAACCAAAGACTCTGGGTTAATCGTCGACAGGAAATCTTCTGCAGCAGCCGGGTTTGGTACACTAAACAAACGATCGTATAAACGAATTTCCGCAGGTAAGGCATGTTTAACCGAAACCCAGTGAATAACGCCTTTCACTTTACGGCCATCTGCGGGATCTTTATTTAATGTTTCGGCGTCATAGCTGCAATAAAGCGTCGTAACATTACCTTCAGCGTCCTTCTCGACACGTTCAGCTTTAATCACGTAAGCATTGCGCAGGCGCACTTCTTTGCCCAGTACCAAGCGCTTATATTGCTTATTCGCCTCTTCGCGGAAGTCAGCGCGATCAATATAAATCTCGCTATCAAATGGAACCTGACGGGTGCCCATATCCGGATTATTCGGATGATTTGGCATCGTCAACCACTCCTCCCCAGCCGCGCGGTTTTCGATAATCACTTTGATCGGATCAAGAACTGCCATGGCCCGTGGGGCATTTTCGTTCAGATCATCACGGATACATGACTCCAGTGACATCATTTCAACGTTGTTATCCTGCTTAGTCACACCAATACGGCGGCAGAATTCGCGGATAGAGGCTGCGGTGTAGCCACGGCGACGCAAGCCAGAAATAGTCGGCATACGTGGGTCATCCCAGCCCTCTACAACCTTCTCCGTCACCAGTTGGTTCAGCTTGCGCTTAGACATAATGGCGTATTCGAGATTCAGGCGGGAGAACTCATATTGGCGCGGATGGCACTCAATGGAGATATTATCCAGCACCCAATCATACAAGCGGCGGTTATCCTGGAACTCCAGCGTACAGAGTGAATGGGTGATCCCTTCAATCGCATCAGAAATGCAATGGGTAAAGTCATACATCGGGTAGATGCACCACTTGTTACCCGACTGGTGGTGTTCAGCAAACTTAATGCGATACAGCACCGGATCACGCATCACAATAAAAGGTGACGCCATGTCGATTTTAGCACGCAGGCACGCGGTGCCTTCAGCAAAACCCCCGGCACGCATTTTTTCAAACAGCGCCAGGTTCTCTTCCACACTGCGGTCGCGATATGGGCTATTTTTACCCGGTGCAGTCAGTGTGCCGCGATATTCGCGCATCTGCTCAGCCGTTAACTCATCCACATAGGCCAGGCCCTTGTTAATCAGCTCTATCGCGTACTGGTACAGTTGATCAAAATAGTCTGAGGAGTAACGTACATCACCGCTCCAGGTGAATCCTAGCCACTCTACGTCGTGCTTAATAGAGTCAACAAACTCGACGTCTTCTTTCACCGGGTTGGTGTCATCAAAACGCAGATTGCATTGGCCATTATAATCTTGTGCGATGCCAAAATTCAGGCAAATGGATTTCGCATGACCTATATGCAGGTAGCCGTTTGGCTCCGGCGGGAAGCGGGTATGAACCGACGTGTGTTTGCCGCTGGCTAAATCTTCGTCAATGATCTGACGGATAAAATTACTTGGGCGGGCTTCTGCCTCACTCATTGTTCTATTCCTCAATGCAAACGCAACAAATATAACCGTATATTTACCTAATAGATTTCAAGATGCAGGAAGGCGGCAAGCGAGAGAATCCCGATGAGCTTACACAAGTAAGTGATTCGGGTGAATGAGAACAGCCAACACACCTGCAACTTGAAGGATGACAGGTATAATCCAACAAGCCCGGCCCGGAAACAACCGTTTGTTACCGCAAACAAAACAAAAAACGGGAAGAGATTGCTCTCTTCCCGCTGCTTTGATGAAAACTCAGGTCAGGTGCTCAGGAGTTCAGCACCTCTGTGAACTGATTATTTGCCACGAATCTCAAACAATTGGCTTTGACCGGCGACCACTGTGTCACCTGCCAGAAGCGAGATACCGGCGTAATCATCAATATTGCTAACCACAACTGGGCTAATCATTGAGCGCGCATTGGCATTCAGGTAAGCCAGATCCAGCTCCAGCACTGGCTGACCGGCAACCACAGTGGCGCCCTCTTCAACCAGGCGGGCAAAGCCCTGACCATTGAGTTTCACCGTATCAATCCCGATATGAACCACAATTTCAGCGCCGGTTTCAGTTTCCAGACAGAATGCATGGTCAGTATTGAAGATTTTAACGATGGTGCCGTTTGCCGGAGAAACCACCATTTTATCGGTAGGACGAATGGCAACACCCTCACCCACAGCTTTGCTGGCAAAGGCTTCATCAGGAACCTGTTCCAGTGCCACTACATCACCGGTAATAGGCGAAACCAAGACTAATGAAGCTGTTTTCGCGCTATTAATGACCGCCTGAGGCTGGGCAACAGCAGGTGCAGCAGTGCTGCTTGCCGCAGGAACCGGGCCACCCGCTAACACGGCACGCATGGCTGAAGCAATCAGTTCCGCACGAGTACCGACAATCACTTGCACACTCTGTTTATTCAGGCGAATCACACCTGACGCCCCTAAACGCTTCGCCACAGTGTCATTAACCAATGCGGAGTCTTTCACGTTCAAACGCAGGCGAGTAATACAGGCGTCGATGCCAGTCAGGTTATCTGAACCACCGATAGCACCGATATAGCGACGAGCCAGGCCATTGATTTCACTTTCGTTGACGGCAGGCGCGTTATTTACATTCACGTCATAACCATCTTCTTCGCTACCCTCAACCGCCAGTTCACGGCCTGGAGTCAGCAAGTTGAATTTCTGGATAGTGAAACGGAACACCACATAGTAAATGGCGAAGAACACCAAACCTTGTGGGATCAGCATGTACCAGTGTGTCGCCAGCGGGTTACGGGATGAGAGCACCATATCCACCAGACCAGCACTGAAACCAAAGCCCGCGATCCAATGCATACTCGCAGCGATGAACACGGAAATCCCGGTCAACACGGCGTGGATGAAGTACAGCACCGGTGCGACGAACATGAAGGAGAACTCAAGCGGTTCAGTGATACCGGTGAAGAAGGCGGCAAACGCACCCGCCAACATGATACCTGCCACTTTCGCTCTATTTTCCGGACGTGCGCAGTGATAAATCGCCAATGCCGCCCCCGGTAAACCGAACATCATGATCGGGAAGAAACCAGCCTGATAACGGCCAGTGATACCCACGACGGCTTTACCGGCGTCGATAGACTGTTGGCCACCCAGGAAGTTAGGAATATCGTTAATACCGGCAACGTCAAACCAGAACACGGAGTTCAGGGCGTGATGCAGACCGACTGGGATCAGTAAACGGTTGAAGAAGGCATAAATACCCGCGCCAACAGAACCCATATCTTTGATGTATTCGCCGAAGGTCACCAATGCGTTATAAATCAGCGGCCAAACGTACATCAGGATGAAAGCGACAACAATCATCAAGAAAGAGGTCAGGATCGGAACCAGACGGCGGCCACTGAAGAAGGAGAGCGCTTTTGGTAACTCAACGCTGCTAAAGCGGTTGTACAACTCAGCAGAGATGATACCCACCAGGATACCCACAAACTGGTTGTTGATTTTACCGAACGCAGCTGGAACCTGATCAACCGGGATCTTTTGAATCATCGAAACCGCCGCAGGCGAACACAGCGTGGTTAAGACCAGGAAGCCGACAAAGCCGGTCAGTGCAGCAGCACCATCTTTGTCTTTTGACATACCGTAAGCCACACCAATGGCGAACAGCACGGACATATTGTCGATAATCGCGGCACCGGATTTGATAAATAATGCCGCTAGCGCATTATCACCCCCCCAGCTAACGGGGTCGATCCAATAACCAACACCCATCAATATTGCAGCCGCAGGCAGTGTGGCCACAGGGACCATCAAAGCCCGGCCTACTTTTTGCAAGTAACTAAGAATATTCACCTTTCCCCCTATTCGTCCGATATCGGACCCTTTAAGTAGTTTATTTATTTTTACTCACTACCTTTTAGAAAAACGCATTGCACACTTTTATTTATTCACCGCATGTATGACTCATTGTGGAGTGTAAAAAAATTATTTCGTAACGCAAATTAAAACCCCCTATTTTGTGATAAATGTCACCAAAAACCAGTGAAAAAGCATCAATGCACTAGCCAGGATACAAAACTTATTTTATCATTCGAAAAATGAACAAAGCATTGTACCGGCGCATGAGTCAAAATCTGAGTTACGCTTAGCTGAATGATTCAAACCGCGTAGAGTATAGCCACTATTAGCAATCCTAAGAGGTGCACGATGAGACTTATCCCACTGAAAAACACCACAGAAGTTGGTAAATGGGCAGCACGTCATATAGTTAACCGTATTAATGCATTCAAACCAACTGCTGAGCGCCCGTTTGTTTTGGGTCTGCCAACTGGTGGTACACCGATGGAAGCTTACAAACACTTGGTCGCGATGCATAAAGCCGGCGAAGTCAGCTTCAAAAATGTTGTCACTTTCAACATGGATGAGTATGTCGGCTTGCCGCAAGAGCACCCAGAAAGCTACTACACCTTCATGCACACTAACTTCTTCGATCATGTTGATATCCCTGCCGAGAACATTAACTTGTTGAATGGTAACGCGCCGGATATCGATGAAGAGTGCCGTCGTTACGAAGCGAAAATTAAGTCTTACGGCAAAATCAACCTGTTCATGGGTGGCGTAGGCGTTGACGGCCATATCGCCTTTAATGAACCCGCTTCCTCTTTGGCTTCCCGTACCCGTATCAAAACTCTGACCCAAGAAACCCGTATCGCTAACTCACGCTTCTTTGGTGGTGATGCAAATCTCGTGCCTAAATATGCACTTACTGTGGGTGTGGGTACATTGTTGGATGCGGAAGAAGTGATGATTCTGGTGACCGGCCACGGTAAAGCTCAAGCATTGCAAGCCGCTGTTGAAGGTAGCATCAACCACATGTGGACCATCAGCTGTCTGCAACTCCATGCCAAGGCCATCATGGTGTGTGACGAACCTTCCACTATGGAATTGAAAGTTAAGACTGTAAAATACTTCCACGAATTGGAAGCTGAAAATATCAAAGATCTTTAATCGTTATCAGGGGGCTAAGATGTACGCTTTAACTCACGGCCGTATTTATACCAGCCATGAAGTATTGGATAATCATGCTGTAGTCGTGGCTGATAGATTGATCGAACGTATCTGTCCTGTCGATGAACTTCCGGCTGGTATTGAGATACGTGATTTGGGTGGTGCCATTCTGGCCCCCGGTTTTATTGATGTTCAGTTGAATGGTTGCGGCGGCGTGCAATTCAATGACTCTCTTGAGGCTATCTCAGAAGAGACGCTGGATATCATGCAGCGCGCTAATGAAAAATCCGGTTGCACCAGCTTCCTGCCAACACTGATTACTTGCAGTGATGAATTTATGAAGCACGGCGTTGATGTCATGCGCTCATACCTGCAAAAAAACCAGCATCAAGCACTGGGCCTGCATCTGGAAGGGCCGTATCTTAACCCGTTGAAGAAAGGCACCCATAATCCGGCGTTTATCCGTAAACCTAGCGCCGAAATGATTGATTATCTCTGTGCTAATGCAGATGTGATTACCAAACTCACTCTGGCACCAGAAATGGTTGATGCGAAATATATTCAGCAGCTAACAGAAGCAGGTATTTTAGTTTCTGCGGGTCACTCGAATGCCACCTATAAACAGGCCCGTAAAGGGTTCTCCGCTGGCATCCGCTTTGCGACGCACCTTTATAACGCAATGCCGTACATTACGGGGCGCGAGCCAGGTTTGATCGGGGCAATTTTTGATACGCCTGAGGTTTATACTGGCGTTATCGCGGATGGTCTGCATGTTGATTGGGCCAATATCCGTAGCGCAAAACAGCTGAAAGGTGACAAGCTGGTACTGGTTACCGATGCCACCGCGCCGGCAGGGGCTGAAATTGATCAATTTATTTTTGCTGGTAAAACAATATACTATCGCGATGGCTTATGTGTGGATGAAAATGGCACACTAAGTGGTTCAGCACTGACGATGATCGAAGCGGTTCAAAATAGTGTTGAGCATGTTGGCATCGCGCTAGATGAAACATTGCGCATGGCGACACTTTATGCGGCCCGCGCCATTGGCGTGGATAAGCAGTTAGGGAGTATTGAAGTCGGCAAAGTAGCCAACCTGACTGCCTTTACCCGCGATTATAAAATCACTAAAACCATCGTTAACGGCAACGAGGTTTTAAAATAAGCGAGTAATTTTATTGATGAGCACCGGCGGACAGTCACAAATTGGTAATGTGGATCTTGTGAAGCAACTCAATGGTGCCGTAGTTTACCGGCTTATTGATCAGCAAGGCCCGATTTCGCGTATTCAGATTGCCGATCTCAGCCAGCTAGCCCCCGCCAGTGTCACCAAAATTACCCGCCAACTGTTGGAGCGCGGGCTGATCAAAGAGGTCGATCAGCAAGCCTCCACCGGTGGTCGCCGCGCTATATCCATCGTCACAGAAAACCGTCAGTTCCATACCATTGCCGTCCGTCTTGGTCGCCATGATGCCACCATTACCCTGTTTGACATGAGCGGTAAGTCGCTGGGTGAAGAGCACTATTCGCTGCCCGAACGCACGCAAGAAACACTGGAACATGCACTTTTCAATATCATTAGCCAGTTTATTGAAGCTTATCAGCGCAAATTACGTGAACTGATCGCCATTGCCGTCATCCTCCCTGGGCTAGTCGAGCCAAGCAAAGGCATCGTGCGCTATATGCCCCATATCAGTGTCAGCAACTGGCCGTTAGTCGAAAATCTGCAAAATCGGTTCAATGTCACCAGCTTTGTGGGTCATGATATTCGTAGTCTGGCGCTGGCTGAGCACTATTTTGGTGCAACCCGTGATTGCGAAGACTCCATATTGGTTCGCCTGCACCGAGGAACGGGGGCGGGGATCATCGTCAATAGCCAGATATTTTTAGGCAGTAACGGCAACGTAGGGGAGATCGGCCATATCCAGATAGACCCCCTAGGTGAGCGCTGTTATTGTGGCAACTTTGGTTGTCTGGAAACCGTCGCCTCCAATGCGGCAATTGAAAACCGTGTGCGCCACCTGCTCACACAGGGCTACCCAAGCAAGTTAACACTGGATGATTGTCATATTGGTGCTATCTGCAAAGCGGCTAATCGGGGTGATTTACTGGCCAGTGAAGTGATTGAGCATGTGGGCCGCTATCTGGGCAAAGCCATCTCTATCGCCATCAACTTATTTAATCCGCAAAAAGTCGTGATTGCCGGTGAAATCATCGAAGCCGACAAAATTCTGCTTCCTGCCATCCAGGGCTGCATTAACACGCAAGTGCTGAAAAACTTCCGCCACAATCTACCGATAGTCACATCGCAACTTGACCATCAATCCGCAATCGGTGCTTTTGCTCTGGCGAAGCGCGCCATGTTGAATGGTGTCTTGTTGCAGCGCTTGTTAGAAAACTAACCCGCTGATAAGGAAGTTGCATGGTCGATCCCCTAATCGACCATGTTATAGTGACTCATTACCGCGCTAAAAGAGTAAGTTAACCAATGACAATTAAAAGCGTTATATGTGATATCGATGGTGTGTTGCTGCATGACAATAAAGCGATTCTGGGTGCCAATGACTTCTTAACTCGCGTGCAAAATGCCGGGATGCCACTGGTTATCCTGACCAACTACCCATCACAAACTGCACAAGATCTGGCTAACCGCTTTATCACCGCTGGGCTTGATGTGCCGGAAAGTGCGTTTTATACCTCAGCCATGGCTACCGCTGATTTCCTGCGCCGTCAGGATGGTAAAAAAGCCTATGTGGTTGGCGAAGGCGCATTGGTTCACGAATTGTATAAAGCGGGCTTTACCATCACTGACATCAATCCAGATTTTGTGATTGTCGGTGAAACTCGCTCTTATAACTGGGATATGATGCATAAAGCCGCCTATTTTGTCGCCAATGGCGCACGCTTTATTGCCACCAACCCAGATAGCCACGGCCACGGCTTCGCGCCAGCCTGTGGTGCGCTCTGCGCCCCAATTGAGAAGATCTCCGGCCGCAAGCCATTTTATGTCGGTAAACCTAGCCCGTGGATCATCCGTGCCGCGCTGAATAAAATGCAGGCGCATTCAGAAAGCACCGTTATTGTGGGTGATAACTTGCGCACCGATATTCTGGCAGGTTTCCAGGCGGGCCTTGAGACTATTTTGGTCCTGTCCGGTGTTTCAACCTTGCCAGATATCGAAGCCATGCCATTCCGTCCGAGTTACGTTTACCCTTCTGTTGCCGAAATCGATATTATCTAATTCCTGCTGGCGGCGATGGCCGCCACGCCCTTTTGCGTCTCACTCCCTTTTTTAGTGCAATGCACCAAAGTTTCTTGCCATTTCTCCCTGTTTTGGCGCATTTTCTTTGTATGCACCGCCGCCGCGCCAGCTATTGCGCTAAAACACTAGCAGAGTAAATTGGCGTGTTTTTTGCATCTATTTAGGACATACAGCTTAATATTATTCGG
The DNA here is from genome assembly GCF_963892745.1 of Yersinia sp. Marseille-Q3913. Lineage (NCBI taxonomy): Bacteria > Pseudomonadati > Pseudomonadota > Gammaproteobacteria > Enterobacterales > Yersiniaceae > Yersinia > Yersinia sp. Marseille-Q3913. Next base: position 76,660 of record NZ_CAWQAF010000014.1, read on the forward strand.
ATGACTGCATCGTCATGGGGCATAGCTTGCATCAATCACAAGCAAGTGTGCGCAAAACAGTTCCAGCGATGAACGACTCAAATTCAACATCATCACCGCCAAAGCAGAGAAGTTAGGGAGATTATTATGTGTTCTATTTTCGGGGTCCTCGACCTTAAAACCGACCCCATTGAACTGCGCAAAAAAGCGCTGGAAATGTCACGTTTAATGCGCCACCGTGGACCGGACTGGTCTGGTGTGTGGGCAAATGATAAAGCAATTCTCGCCCACGAACGTCTATCCATTGTTGACGTTAATACCGGCGCCCAACCTCTGCTTAATGAGGCGCGTACCCATATTCTGGCGGTCAACGGTGAGATCTATAACCATCAGGCATTGCGTCAGCAATATGGCGACCGATACGCATTCCAAACTGGCTCAGACTGTGAAGTTATTTTGGCGCTGTATCAGGAGAAAGGGCCTGAATTCCTTGATGATCTGCAAGGCATGTTCGCTTTCGTCTTATACGATACCGAAAAAGACGCTTACCTGATTGGCCGTGACCATCTGGGGATTATCCCGCTATATATGGGCCACGATGAACACGGCAACATGTATGTCGCCTCTGAAATGAAAGCACTGGTCCCAGTTTGCCGCACCATCAAAGAGTTCCCTGCGGGCAGCTATCTGTGGAGCCAGGATGGCGAAATCCGCGAATATTATCATCGCGACTGGTTTGATTTCGATAACGTAAAAAACAATGTTACCGATAAAGTACAACTGGCTAACGCATTAGAGGAAGCGGTAAAAAGTCACCTGATGTCTGACGTCCCTTACGGCGTGCTGCTGTCTGGTGGGCTGGACTCCTCCGTTATCTCGGCTATCACCAAAAAATTTGCTGCCCGTCGAGTCGAAGACGATGAACGCAGTGAGGCCTGGTGGCCACAACTACACTCTTTCGCCGTGGGTTTGATTGGCTCACCGGATTTACGTGCTGCGAAAGAGGTCGCTAACCACTTAGGCACTGTGCACCATGAAATTCATTTCACCGTGCAAGAAGGTCTGGATGCAATCCGCGATGTGATTTATCACATTGAAACCTATGACGTCACCACGATCCGCGCCTCGACACCAATGTATCTGATGTCCCGTAAAATCAAGGCGATGGGCATCAAAATGGTGCTGTCTGGCGAAGGTTCTGACGAAGTATTTGGTGGTTACCTCTATTTCCACAAAGCGCCAAACGCCAAAGAGTTGCATGAAGAGACCGTGCGTAAGCTGCTGGCCCTGCATATGTTTGACTGCGCCCGCGCCAACAAAGCGATGTCCGCCTGGGGTGTTGAAGCTCGTGTGCCCTTCCTGGATAAGAACTTCCTTGATGTTGCGATGCGTATCAACCCGCAGGACAAAATGTGCGGCAATGGCAAAATGGAAAAACATGTCCTGCGTGAATGTTTCGAATCCTATTTGCCACACAGCGTTGCATGGCGTCAAAAAGAGCAATTCTCCGATGGCGTGGGTTATAGCTGGATTGACACATTAAAAGAGAAAGCTGCCGAGCAAGTCACTGATCAACAGATGGAAACTGCTCACTTCCGTTTCCCATACAACACGCCATCGTCAAAAGAGGGCTATCTGTATCGCGAAATTTTTGAAGAGCTGTTCCCGCTGCCAAGTGCGGCTGAGTGTGTTCCTGGCGGCCCGTCAGTGGCGTGTTCATCAGCTAAAGCTATCGAATGGGATGAATCATTCAAAAATATGGATGACCCATCAGGTCGCGCGGTAGGTGTCCATCAGGACGCTTATAAATAACTGAATTAACTTACGGATGATCAATCTATCCGTCTCAACATTCTGCTATTAAGGTCGCCTTTGGCGGCCTTGTGTTATTGATAAAGTATCTGTAGCGGAGAAAACAGGCAGATCGTAAAGACGCCATAAATCCATCCCTGGAGGCTCGAGCCGCGCCATCCCTGGCGCGGACGCTTTACTCTTCTACCC